>JAFRLP010000647.1 GCA_017431185.1 Victivallales bacterium
CCAGCCCTCCCCCGTCAAGCCCATTGCCAAGGAGTTCTATCGCACCGCCGAGCACATGTATGACTACAAGCGCCCACGCAGCGCGGAGGGGGCGAATGTCATTGCCTCTCCCCTCATTCTGTCTTCTCTGCTCTATCCGATTCCCACCTTCCCGAACGGAGACAGCTCCTTCTACAAATATGTCATCGACCATCAGGGGCAGGAGACAATTGACCACAAGGATTTTGCCAAGGTGCTGGATGAATTCCTGGCGCGGAACCGCCAGTTCTTCGAGGAGAACGGGCTCTCCGTCAGCAGTCACAAGGCCAGCATGGGCATCCGCTGGCGCTACACGGGGATGAAGAACCTGGGCTCCTACATGAACCCGACCCTGCTCACCTGCTACTGGCCGGAATGGGAGATGTACAAATCGGAGTGGCAGCAGTTCGACTACCCCGAGGAGAACATGATGAACGAGTACATGTGCTCCCTGACCGACAGCCGCATCGACAAACTGCTCTATGATGGACGGAGGCTGGTGCGGATGGGGGTCCGAGGCATCAACTACGACTGCTTCGACATGGGAACTGGCGCCTTCAACACGGTCACCTCCCACGCCTACAGGCCACCATCCGCCAATGTCATAGCCACGCCCAACGGTCTGATGCGCTGGCGGCAAATCATCAAGCGCACTGCGCACATGCTCTACACCGAGGGCAAACTGGTCAATGGACGCCCCTGGGTCGATTTGCACGCCACCATGTTTGTCCCGCTCCCCGTGGCCAGTTTCGCCACCAGCATCACCACCTGGGAACGCGGCGGGAACGGCGGGGACTTCCAGGAGCGCTTCCCCGAAAGCACCATTCTGGCCAACACCATCGGCACCCAGGCTGGAGTCTACCCTGTCCCCATTGTCTCCACCCGTGCGGGTGACATGCCCCGTCGTGAGCGGGAACTCAAGTCCCTCATGTCCACCATGTGCTCCTTCGGCATTCTCCACCTCATGGACCAGTTCCTGCTCTACCGCCAATGGTTCGACGACGCCTGGAACCTCATATTTGACTTCGGTTTCGGCAAGCCAGACGTGGAGATGTTCTTCACCTGGGAGAAGCAGCCCGTCACCACCACCGCCCCGCATGTCCGCATGACCGTGCTCAAGCGCAAGGACGGCAAGGTCCTGCTTCTCATCGGCAATCTCGGCGAGGCGTGCTTCGCGCCAATCGACTGTTCGGGACTTGGATACACCAAATGGACGTTGCGCAACGCCGAGAACCAGTCCCTCCTGATGGACAACACTGTGCCCCTGGAACGGCATGGCTATGCCCTGATACTGGTGGAGAAGTGAAGACTTTGTCGCAAGCGACAGCGGAATTGTCCAATAGCCAATCCAATAGCCAACCAACCCAAAGAGGCGTCCCATGTTCAACAGACACAGAAATTTCACGCTCATCGAATTGCTGGTCGTCATAGCCATAATCTCCATCCTCGCCGCCATGCTGCTGCCCGCGCTCTCCAAGGCGCGAGAAAAGGCGCGGGGCACAACCTGTCTCAACCAAGTCAAGCAATTGAACATGGAGGCTGTCTTCTACGCCGACGAGTACGACGACTTTGCGCTCCCATGCCTGGACAACGGCAAAAAATACTGCAATCCCCCCAACGGCAATCCTGGCCACTGGGAGTACCTGCTGGGCGGGCTTTACCACAATCTCAGAGCGCATGGCTCAACCGATTTCTATAATGGAAAGGATTACGAAAAGACCAAGATATTCTTCTGTCCCAGTTTCACCAAACAGACACCCTTTGCCATTTTCAAGCGCTTCGAATTCTCCAACTATGTCTATAACGGCAGTTTCTTCTTCGGCGGGGACGGAAACGGCACCACCAAAGACGAGCAGAAAAATCCTTTGACCAACACCAAATGGTACAACATCGCCAGAATGGTCAAGGTGGGGAGAGTGCGCAATCCCTCCGACACTTTCACATTCCTGGACGGAGAGGCCAACGCACCTGACGCATACGGACGCAGTAACCTCCCTTATTTTGTCAGGTATATAATTACGTCCGCCTATGACAATGGGGCCAATACCTTTACAGGTTACCTGGGCAACAGCGGTCTCCGCCACAACAACAAATGCAATTCGGGATTTCTGGACGGGCACGCCGAACCGCTTGGCCGCCAGGAGATCACCAATCAGAGATGCATCGGCTTCCGCGAGTGGGCGCAATAAGCGGTCTGGCACTGGTTGAATGACTGCTTCCAACGGATTTTCAACACATAAGTCGCCAATTCGACTTCCATGAACAAAAGAATGCTTTTCTGGCTGGTTTCCCTGATTGCAATCACCTCGTTGGCTGGCGATTTTCTGGCTCCTGCAACTCCCACTTTGGTGCGGTTGGGGCGAATGACCGCCGCGCCTGAAATGGATGGGCAAATCAACAAGGCCGAATGGAACACCGCAGCCTGCTTCTTTGGCGGGCGCTCCAACCTGAACGGCCTGATGACGGGACGGTACACCGTCTTCTACTTCGGCTACGACAACCAAGCCATCTTCGCTGCGTTCTGTTCTGCTCTGCCAAACTCGCCAATTCCCCTGGACGACGCCGAGAAGGTCGAAATCACCCTCCTTCCACCAGATGCTGCCAAGCCACTGGTTTTCCACCTTGGCGCAAGGGGCGGCAATGACCTGCCTCAGGGCTCGCGTTTCGCCAATTATATCCGACGCGACAACAAACCACACGGATTCCCCTGCTGGGAAGCGGAAATCGCCATCCCGCTGGCTGCCCTGAACGCCAAAATCGAGGACGGTCAAAAATGGGGGCTCCTGCTGAAGCGCCTTTACCAAAATCCAGAGGAGGAATCCTGCTGGCATCTGCCAGCCAGCCCAGGGGAACTGGGAACATTTATCCCAGATGCGACGGCGCCCGCCGTGAGCAGTCTGAATTTCGGCCACTGCGCCACCTGGCGGACCTCCGCCAACTACTCCTTTAATTTCATGGCCGCGGCGACTGGCGACACGCCCGCCACTGTCACCAGCAAAAGCGTGGCCTTCGTCGCGTCAGGCTATGCAAAACTGGATGACATGGCGTTGCCAGAGGACACGAAAATCGTCCGTCAGCATTTGGGGTCGACCCTGCAACCCGTGTTACGCCAGCCAGCCTACTCCACGGACCTCGTCTATAACCTTTGGCCAGGCAAAATCAACGTGGCGCAATTTCGCTTTCAGGACGGGGAGAAGGTGCTCTACCAGCGTGACCTCGCCTGGGATTTGGCCAAGGCGAAGAACTGGAAGGAGATGGAAGGACGCCCCAATCTCAATGCCGCATTCTATCCCTCATACCAGAATCTTCTGCTTCTGAATCTTCAGCCTGGCAAACAGAACCAGCTAGTCAGTGCCGTCATCACCGTCAAAGACCAGAACGGCAAGGAGTGGGCAACCGTCACCCCGGAAAGGCATGGCAAGTTCCACAAAGGCTGGGAAGGCCGCATCAATCTGCCAGCCAACCTTCCTGAAGGCGACTACATTGTCGAATTGGTCACCACGACCCAGGATGGACAACGGTTTTCCTGCCAACGCACCTTCGCCGTCAAATCCTTCCCCTGGCAGGGAACCGCCATTGGGCGGGAGCGGGTCATCGTGCCGCCTTTTGTCCCGCTTAAATGCCAGGACGGACAGGTCAATGCCTTGCAGACAGGCTATCATGTCGGCGGACTGCTCTTTGACCAGGTTTTCGCACTGGGGGACGGCATCCTGGCAGAACCAGTGACCCTGAACATTGACGGAGAGCCAATCCAGGCTGTCGGCTCGCCGAAACTCGTCTCCGCCGAGCCGGATCGGGTGGTGATGGAAACCACGGGACAATGGCGCGATGTGGATGTCAAAGTCACCCTCGATTTCGACTATGACGGCTTCTGCTACACCACACTGCAGTTCACTCCCCGCAAAGGCTCGGTCAAAATTGATTCCCTTAGTCTGTCAATAGCCCTGAAAAACGAATTGGTCTCCCTTTTTGAAACCAGATTGTACTCCGAAAAGACCCGTAGCGTGGGAGAACAGCCTCGCGCTCTTCCGCAGGACAAACAGGGGCTTATCTGGTCCATCGAGGATTACGAGTGGCTGCTGGGCAAGAAGACCGTGGCCTTTGACAAACTGTTCATGACCTATTTCTGGTTCGGCGAAATCTACAAGGGATTCAGCTGGATGCTGGACAAGGGGCACTGTTTTTTCAATCTCAGCCCAGAAAAATCTCCCCAGACGCTGGAACGCCAGGGTGACAAAGTGGTATTCACCGTTCACTTCATCAATCAGCCAACCACCTGGAAGGGAGAGGCGGTCATCGGCATGGGCTTCCAGCCGTCTCCCGTCAAGCCCATCGCCAAGGAATTCTACCGTACGGCGGAGCACATGTACCAATATCTGCGCCCCCGCAGCGCGGAGGGCTCCTACGTCATTGCCACGCCGCTTATCCTTTCGCCTCTTGTTTACCCCATCCCCACTTTCCCGAATGGCGACAGTTCCCTCTACCAGTTCGTCATTGACAACCAAGGGAAGGAAACCCTCAAAAAGGAATTCGCCGATGTCCTGAAGGACTACATTGATCGTAACCGTCAGTTCTTCGAGGAGAACGGACTGTCTGTCAGCAGTTTCAAGGCTTCCACGGGCATCTGCTGGAGACAGACTGGAATGATGAATCTGGGGTCCTACATGAATCCAGTCCTGCTGACCTGCTATTGGCCTGAATGGGAGATGTACAAAGCCGAATGGCAGCAGTTCGACTACCCTGAGGAGAACGTGATGAACGAATACATGTGCTCCGTGACCGACAGCCGAACGGACAAACTTCTCTATGATGCGCGCAATCTGGTGCGCATGGGTGTGCGAGGCATCAACTACGACTGCTTCGACATGGGCAGCGGTTCCTATAACACCGTCACCGCATATGCCTTCCGCAAAAACGGCAAGACCTATGCGACCACTGGCGGACTCATGCGCTGGAGGCAAGTCATCAAGCGAACCGCGCACATGCTCTACACTGAGGGCAAACTGGTTCATGGACGCCCCTGGGTCGATTTGCACGCCACCATGTTCGTCCCCCTTCCTGTGGCCAGTTTCGCCACCAGCATCACCACCTGGGAACGCGGCGCCAATGGCGGAGAATTCCAGGAGCGCTTCCCCGAAAGCGCCATTCTGGCCAACACCATCGGCACCCAGGCGGGCGTTTACCCCGACATCATCGTCAAGACGTCCGTCGGGGACATGGCACGCAAGGAGCGCGAACTCAAATCCCTCATGTCCACCATGTGCTCTTTCGGACTGCTCCACCTGATGGACCAGAATCTGCTTTACCGCAAATGGTTCGACGACGCCTGGAACCTCATCTTCGATTTCGGATTCGGACGCGAGGGCGTGGAGATGTTCTTCACCTGGGAGAAGCAGCCCGTCACCACCACCGCCCCGCATGTCCGCATGACCGTGCTCAAGCGCAAGGACGGCAAGACGCTGCTCCTCATCGGCAATCTCGGCGAGGCGTGTTTCGCCCAGCTGGACTGCTCCGGACTGGGCTGCTCCAAGTGGACTCTGCGCAACGCCGAAAACCAGGCCCTCCTGATGGACGGCGGCTTGCCCCTGGAACGGCACGGCTATGCTCTGATACTGGTGGAGAAGTAATATCCCTCTCGCCTCCGCATATTTTAGGTTCGCAGTGACTATTCAGTGTTCCCATTTGTCTTGGCATGTCCAGCCGCAGATTTGCCATTTGGTCTTGGCGTGCCAATCGTGAGACCCCAACTTGCCCGCGAGGCCTTCAGGCCTCGCGGAAGAATCGATACGGTCAGCGAAGATTGGCAATGGAGGCCTTGATGATTTCGGTTGCGGCATTCTGGCCTGGGGTATTGACGCCTGGCTGGACTTCGTAGCCGCCGCGCTCGAAGCATTCGGGCATGGGCACATAGCCGGACACCGACTGCGACAGTTCGATGACAAACGTGTATTTGCAGGGACTCGCTTCGCGGATGGCGCGGCTGATGCCATTGAAAGGTTCGCCGGGCAGGGTCACGAAGGCAACCTGCTTGCCCAGTTTGATGGAGGTGATGCGACCATCATGGGAGGGCGTGCTCTTCTCATAGCAGTCAATGGCGCGCTGCGCAAAGTAGCGGAGGGCGGCGGGAACCTTGTTCGCCAGATCCTGGCTCTCGAAATCGCCCTCCTTCTTGATGTCGGGCACCGTGGCAAGGATGTGCTTTGCCTCCGCCAGTTCCGCATCGGTCAGTTTGCGGTGGGGGATGGTCACCGTGCTGTTCTTGACTTCGACGTCAGCCTCCTCAACGGGCTCCAGTTTGTCGAGGGCATCCAATACAATCCGCGCATAGCCACGACCGATGCGAACTGCCTCGGCGTAGCTGCTCTGGTTGATTTTCTGGTGGAAATCAAAGTGGTTGATGTCGCCTGATGCATCATCCACCACCAGCACGGGGAGGCTGGATTTGAGTTCGTGCTGGATTTCCTGGGCGAAACGACCATACCAGTCAGCGGAAACCACACTTCCGCCAATGGTGTCGCCATGGTTGCCGATGTTGGCGATGATGGCCGCAGGACGTCCTCCCTGGATGACCTTCAGGATGTTGATGGTGCGGTCAAAGTCGCTTTCGGGCTTGTCGATGTCGGGATTGCCCCAGCCGGGATTGGTCACGATGGTTCCGTTCTTCATCCAGTAGCGACGAACGAAGCCGTAGGGGTTGTTATAGACGGAGCCGACCTCCAGTTCCGCCGGCAGCAGGTTCATGATTGCGCGGCGCAGGGCGCGGCAGGCTGCATCGACGGTGGCGTCCAATGCGTATTGGACACGGGGAGCAAGTTCGGTCGCGCCGTTTTTCAGCCGATATTCGGGACCGGTGTGGGTGTGGGTCGCGGAAACGATGAGATTGTCCAGAACGGCCTTGCCGAATTCGGATTCGATGCGGGCATTCAAGGGCTTGAACAGCAGGTCTGAGATGCTGCACAGGTCGAAGGTCATGAAACCGAACTGGATGCCCTTGGACTCCAGCATGACGACTTTGACCATCAGGTCATCGTACATGCCCTCGTTGGGACGGGCGTTGAAGTAACCAGCCAGGCCAACCCCGGTGGGGGGCGTGATGATTTCCTGGGCGTAACCGACTTTGAACATGACTTGTCTCCTGGTTGCGGAAACTGTTGGCCAACAGTTTCCTTGTGTGGAAAAAACCTCATTCAATGTACTGTTTTCGCCATGTTTTTCAAGCAGACAGCCCGTTTTTTCTCATTTCGCAGAGTGTCAGGCCGCAACTTGCACGACAATTCATGGCGTCGCTGAAAGTTCCACGCAGGAGATGGAGTCGATGTAGATGCGCGACTCCCCTGTCGCCCCAGGATGGTAGAGCGGACCGACGAATTTGGCGCGGAACCAGATTTCCAGGTCTTTTGCCCCAAGTTCCAGGTACTGGTTCAGATGCGCCTGAATCTCCCAGGAGCGGGTGAGGTAGATGTAGTACCTCATGTGAAGATGGTCACGCCCGACGCAGAACCACTGGTAACCGTTCCCGTCGGGAATCTTGTCCCAGGATTTGCTGAGTGTGGTGACGGCGGCGTCACGGTCATAGCACCCTGCGGCGAAGGGCAACGTGAAGTAGTGCCCTCGTTCTCCCAGCGGACTGACCTCAAAGGCGCATCCGTCCCGCGCTTCGGGATCCTTGACCAACTGCATATTCGGGTTGTTGAAGAGAATCAGCGACGATGGTGTGAAGTGACGGACGGTCTTGCCCTGGAACTCTGGCGGCTCCTTCACTGGATTGGCCTCGGAACCCATGTTGGCAAGGATGGAAATCTCCCCGCGCATCGTCTCTTGAATTGCCTGTTTGTCCTTGTAGATGTCGGCGTATGGCAGCCAGTGGCGGGCAAGGCCCGCCGCAAGCCGGTCGCGGTTGACGGGGTATTCGGCGGCTTTTTTGCCTTGGGCTTTCCAGACATTCATCAGGCGGGGAATCATCCGGCCATGGTATCTGTCAAGGGAGAAGCGGGCGAGGGTGACGCGTCGGGTGAGTGCCTCGTCTCCGTCAACCGCTTTCAGCGCCTGGTCAAATAGACGGTAGGATTCCAGCAGCGTTTCCAGGTCGATGTAGTCGTAGTTGTCGGCAAAGTAGCGGTTGATTTTGCGCTTTGTGTCGCTTTTGCGTTCCGCCTGCGCGAGGAGACGGCGATAGGAGTCGATGAAAGGCGCCGCCGCCCCATAGAATCCTTGCAGGAAAATCTGGCGCAGTTGCTCCAAATCGTCGTAGGGGTTCTCCATCACTTTGGCCAGCAGCCAGGCTTTCATGTCGTAGAAGTCGCCGAGCGGTTCCCGACCAGTCTTCTCAAAGAACAATCCGTCGAAATGGAACTTGTCATAGTATTGGCAGAGTTCTGCGAACCCGAATTCGTTGGGTAAGGGATAGGTCCAGATGTCATATTCCCAGCAGGTCAGATGCTTGCAGATTTTGGCCCAGCCCGCAATCTGCTCCCGATATTCGTCGCAGCGGGGCTCCTGGATGGACAGGAAACTCCCCGATGGATTGCACAGACGGATGACCACGTTGTCGCGCGGGCGGATGTCGCTCACGGGCGGGGTGACGGTCTTCCCGTAGGCCAGCGTGGTGACAAACACGTCGGGATACTCCTTGCCCACGCCGTCGGCAATCTCGTTGATGAAGTCCAGCAGCACGTCGGTGATGGAGGAGGCTTTTTCGAGCTTCAGGCAGTTCTCGCATTCGCAGAAGCGGTTGCCGTCGTTCATGGACAGGTCGTAGTAGATGGGGGGCTGAACGCCCTTGGCAATGGCCTGCGCCCGTGAGTTGCGGATGGTCTTGCACATCAGTTCGACAAGCTTTTTGCGCAGCCCCGCATTGGTCAGGCAGAGTTGCCCCGAATATTGTCCGCCGTTGCGCTTGCCATCGACCATCGAGAAGAATTCTGGGTTGGTCTTATGGAATCCCCCGTGAATATAGCGCGCGAAGGTATGGACAAAGTAGGGAGGCCCGTAGGTGTAGGCCCCGCCGTACTTGGCGGAGAACGGGATGTCGCCGGACCGGTTCAGGCGGTTGCGCGCCGGCCAGCGTCCAAGGTCATTGCTTGAGGCGACGGCAGTCGAACGGAAGATGTCACGGTAGGCGAAATGGGGACGCCCCTGTTTGTCGAGCGCTGGAAGGTCGATGGCCTTGGCTGGCGGCACGAACTCCTCCCTGGCGTTCCACCAGTGGACGCCCAGGCAGTCCTCCAGAAAATGGTAGGTGGCGTAAAGTGTTCCGCGCGGCATGCCGCCCGTGAGGAAAAGGCATCCGTCTTGTGAGTGGATGCGCCACTCTTCGGAGTCCATTGCAGGATTATCGGCCAATTGGATGGTCTTCACCGAAACCCCGCCGACTTTGAGTTCACCTTCAAGAACTAGCGGGAGATAGTGCGCCAGTTCCTCACGGGCGGTCAACAGGTGTGCAGGAGCGTCTCCTGGAACTTTTAGTTCAATGCCGTTGACCTTGATGGTTTCGTCGATGGGGTTGGAACTCAAGAATGATACGTTGTCGAAGAACAGAGGTTCCTGGTCATTGCTGGTTCGGAGCAGCACGCTGCAGGATTCCGCGTCTTCGGGGATGGTTCCTGCCAGTCGGAAGATGCGCCAGTTGTCGGATGCAGGGACACTGGTGTATTTGGCCAGGGGCTTCTTGTCCTTGAGGTAGAAATAGGCGTAGGCTGTGCCGCTGGCCTTGCCTCTGGCTAAGCCAGTCAACGTGAAGGGGGCGCCTGGACGGACGGGGAACGGATTGCTGTTGGCCTCACTGTACTTGCCGTTGATGTTGAGCGTGCGTGCAGCTGCCGTGCCATCGACGCCTTCGCCCGTCGCACGGGTGAAGATGCCGCGCCAATGCCGTGCCCCCTTGCCATCCTCGACCTCAAAGTCGCCGTTCTTCAGCAGATTGAGAACCCCCTTCTGATTCTCTCCTTGGAAAGCCACATCATCCACCAGGGTTTCTTCTTTCGTGTTGAAGGTACGAAGAATGAGATGGCAGGACTCTGCGTTTTCTGGCACGGTGCCCGTCTGTCTCCACTCTCGCCATTCGGTGGAGGGGCGATGACCGACATGGATGGCCTTTGATGAACCGTCGGTCAGCTGGAATATCGTGAACGCGTAGAAAGCCCCTCCCTTGCTGTGGCCAGACAGGGTGAAAGGGGTGCCTGGGACGACCGCGAACGGCAAGCTGATGGCATCGCAGTTGCCTTTGTCCTCTGCATTCTTCAGCAGGCGGCATGCCGTGCCAGTCCGTCCTGCGCCTGCTACGGATGTATATTGGCCGTGCCATGAACCTCCCTTCTCGAACTCGCCGTCAAGTACGAGGTTTGCGGTTTCGGCAAGCACGGCGAAGGACACGGCCAGTGCGGCAAAAATACCACGGTTCATTCTGATGTTTCTCCTTGTTTTATGTGATTGATTGCATCTTTGAGCAAGGGTGGCGGCGGCGTCCCGCCGCCGTATTCGTTTGCATGGGAGTGTGTAACTAATAGAAGGTGATGTCTGTGGTGGTGACGGAGGCACGGGTGCGGAATTCGCAGTGCATGTCCGCCAGCAGGGCGTTGAACCCCTTGCCATGGCGCTCGGGCATGATGCTGATTGCCTCGGCCTTGGAGTTACCAGTGTTGGAGTGGTTTCGGTAGTAGTAGCCACTGTCGGTGCCCGAGCCAAATCCAAGTGCCTGGCTTTGCGGCATTGGAGAGTCGGTCAGGACTATCTTGGAGGAGAGAGGCTTTTTTATCGTGTTGACCTTGTTGAATTTATTGAACTGCTTCTCCCCGGCCCAGACCGTCCAGGCGTAGTTGATGCAATGGCCATTGTTGGCGAGATTGCCGTTGGTAAACTTGTAGCCCAACTGCTCCTGCGGGCATAAGAACCACTTGGCGGCGCAGGCATTGCGCCGCATATTCACCGTGCCAGTGCTGGTGTCCTCGTAGCTGGCTCCGCTGAAATATGGGATAAGCTGGTAGATCCAGATGTTCCACTGGTTTATCTGCCCGAAGGTGCAGCCATAGAAGCCGTCGCAGGTTGGGAGATAGTCCTCGTACTCGTCCTCATACATCGCAATGGCCAGGCCAATCTGCTTGAGTTTGTTGATGCATGCGGTGGAGCGCGCCTTGTCGCGCGCCTTGCTCAACGCGGGAAGCAGCATCGACGCCAGAATGGCGATGATGGCAATGACGACCAATAACTCGATGAGCGTGAAGAGCGTGTTTTTTTGCAGGAGGCGCTTCTCATGGCGGATGTAAAACGTGTTGGTCATTGATTGCTCCTTTGTAATTGCGCTATTTATGAAAAACATTGGACGGAATGGAAGACTGGGCGGATAAGCAACTTGTGCGGTACATTCGGCTCTTTGCGGAGAATGCGCAGAAAGTAGTTGGCAACCGCGTGGGCTTTGGCCTGGAGGTCTAGCACCCAGTAGCCCATCTGCGTGTGCAGGGGCGGTAGGTTTAAATCGGGATTGTTCAACGAAAGGATTTCGGGATGCCAGTCCGTGCTCTCCAGGCGCAGATGCAGGCGGTAGCTGAGAATGTCGTCAGGAATGAGCAGGCAGTCTGGCCGTGCGGCGGACGGTCGTGCCAGCCAGTTCTCGAAAACCTCCTGCGCCCAGGCGATGTTGTCTGCCATGTCATCAATGCGGAACCAGCGGGTATGCACGCTTTCTTTGCGTGCCTCCAGATGCGCCTCACGGCAACGTTGCAGGAACAATTCGCTGATTTCCGGCGCATTGCTTCCGAACAGGAGTTCAGGTCGCTGAAAACCTGCCTCTTTGAGCACCCGAACGGATTCCGTAATAAGGTAATCGTAATCTGTTATCGCCATGTAGTCACCGTGCATCCGATGGGTTTCTAACAGGACGGGAATGTCCCAGGCACGGCAGAGTTGCAGCACGCTGTCAGCCAGGGCAATGGTGCTTACCACACCATCCAGTTCTCCTGCCTGTAGCGCCTCCCGCAGTTCTGGCAAATCCTCAAAGTCATTGTACAATTTCAGCGAGGAGCCACTCTTCTGGGGAAACCAGGTCACGCGGCAGTCCAACTGGGCCAGGGCATGCTGAAGATGGCAGTTCTGCAACGCACCGCTGGCATTTCGGCGCACGTCGCTGGTCAGCAGTCCGACACGTCGGCTATTGATGCCTGATGACTGGGGGTTGTCCACGAACACCCCCACCTTGTCGCGTATCGCCAGCATCCCCTGGCTGCGCAGTTCATCCAATGCCAGGCGCAATGTCGCCACACCCGTATTGAACAGTTGCCGCATCTCTGTCTGAGCTGGCATTTTCGCCCCGTGTGGCAGTTGATTGTCGCGGATATACCGCACAATCAGGCGTTTCACTTGGCTTAACTTGTGTTCCATGACGGTTGCAACCCCGTGTAAACTAATTTTTGTTTTCAGTATTATACACCATTTCTTGTGAAAAATCAAGAGGGTTGCATGAAAAAAAGAAGGCCAGGGATGGAATTTCAGTAACGCCTCAGTGTCTGATACTGTCCAGAAGCCGTGTTGGCCGCGCGGGGCGCGGCCTGCCAAACCATGGAGCCAAGCGCGAGTGGCGGGTTTGGCAGACCGCGCTCCGCGCGGTCAATATCAGTCACTGAAGCATTACGAATTCCCTTTTATTTCACCGTGCTGTGCCGCACCAGCAGTTCGGGCATCAGCCTCAGGCTGTAAGGGCGGCAGAGCACATCGCTGACCGCCAGTTCGGCGGCCTGCTCCGCCAATTGATCAAAGGGCAACGACACCGTGGTCAACTCCGGGTGCAGCTGTTCGCCCGAGGGGATGTTGTCACAGCCGCAGACGGAAATGTCATTTGGAATAAGGAGCCCGTGCGCCGCCAGAACCCGATAGACGGCCGCCGCCATTTCGTCATTGGTGAACACCGCGTCAAATGCCACGCCTTGGTCAAGGACCTGCTCCAACTGCCAGGCTGCGTCATTCTGGGAGAAATCGCAGCGCACCAGCAATTCAGGCCGATAGGCAAGCCCGTTCTCCTCCAGGGCAGCGCAGTATCCGGCCTCCATTTCCCGTGCAAACGGGTAGGTGCGCGGTCCGGTCAGCAGCAGAATGTCACGCCGTCCGGCGTCCTGCGCCAAATGCCTGACGGCTAGGGCCGCCGCACGGGTATTGTCAAAGGAGATGGAACGACAATGATTCCCTAGAGTCCCAGGCGCCTCGCTGTCCAGCAGAATCAGGCCAGGCTGCACACAGGCCAGGCTGCATAGATGTTCGTTCGGGAAGTTTCCGATGGCCACAACCACCTCTCCGACAGTTCGTCGAATGGACTCCAGCATCCGCGAAAAGGCCGCGTATTCGCCGTCGGTAAAATGCACCAGGCAGTCAAAGCCCTTGCGGGAGAACTGCCGTTCAACGGCGACCAGGAGCCGCAGGTGGTAGAGCGGAGGCATGTCCTCCAGCGAACCAATGATAATCTGCGCCACTGGAGATGGCTGAGACGGCTGGTTTCGCGGGCGTCCCTGGTTGGTCGATGGCAGATATTGGAGTTTCTCGGCTGCCGTCAACACCTTCTTTCTGGTTTCCTCATTGACCCTTCCAGTATGTCGAAGCACCCGGCTTACGGTCATTGAACTCACTCCGCAGGCGATGGCAATCTCATCAATGGTGGCGTGTTTGGACATGACGATTCTCGATTGGCGCGAACAAACGCCCCTTCGGGCGATGAGGCAATTCACCGCTCTCTGGTAAATATAACGGTTAATCCTCTTTCTGCCAACACACAATGGGCACTCTGGCGAACAGCCATGTTTTTTTATGCAGTTCGTTGTGATCGGATTGCCAGGCAGGGCAAAAAGGGATATATTATTGCGCATTCATACCCTTTCATCCGAGGAGACGAGCAAAATGTCCAATTTGTTGCAATTGAGAGTCCTGCTGTCCATCATGCTGTTGTGGTGTGCCTTGTCCTGGGCTGGATTGGGCTTTCCGGAACAGAATGCGTCACCGGAAACCGCCGTTCATCAAATGACCATAAGCGAGACGAAACAGCCGTCGGAAAATTCCTTGGAGCAACTCAAGGTCCTGGAACTCTCGGAAGACGGGTTCGATTGGGGACGGGATTGGTGGAAATACACCATCATGGCACTGGCCGGCGCTCTGGTGCTGTTTCTGGCGCTGCACACCATGCGTTTGATTCTGCGTCTGCTCGTCACCATGGCGTGTGTCGCCGTCGGAATGGTCGTCGCGAAGGCATGCGGCCCCGCTTTGGGAAACTGGTGCGCGCCTTTGTTGCCGGACGCGATTACGCTTCACGCCAGCGCGGAACATGTCGGCTATGTTCTGGGCTTTCTGCTGGGATACCTGCTGGTGAGCATTGTCGCCTCTCTTCTGTTGCGCCCCCTGAATAAGTCGAAGAAGAAGAGGTGAACATGGCCGGTAAAACAGAGGAAACCGTCGTTGCGGCGGCGCGCCTGGAAAGTTATGCGCAGTTTGACGCAGTTCTGGCTGCTCTGCGGTCTGCCTTGTCGCATCTGGGGGGCATGTCCGCATTCGTGAAACCAGGGCAGCGTGTGCTGCTCAAGGTCAATCTGGTTGCGCCGTCGGCTCCTGATTTGGCGGTGACGACACATCCGTCCATTGTCCGTGCCGCCATTCGGCTGGTGCGTGAGGCCGGTGGCCTGCCACGGGTGGGGGATGGCCCTGGCGTGGGAGACACTGCGACCGCCGCGCGCGTATCGGGAATCGCCGCGGTTGTGGAGGAGGAGGGGGCGGAACTAGTCCGTTTTCAGGATACCGCATTATATGACAATGCGGAGAACGCCATACTGAAACGCCTCCCTCTGACCTCCGCCCTTCAGGATACGGATGTGCTCATCACCTTGCCGAAACTGAAGACCCACTGCCAAATGGCTTTCACTGGAGCCTTGAAGAACCAGTATGGCCTGATACCAGGCTCCGCCAAAGGACAGTACCACTTCCGTTTCCAGGACCGCGACAGGCTGGCCGATTTGATGATCGACGTCAACCGCACGGCGCATCCCGCCTTGGCCATCATGGACGCGGTAATGGCCATGGAGGGGCCTGGCCCCAGCGGAGGAACCCCGCGTTATATGGGGGTGCTGCTTTGCGGAGCCGATTTGGCGGCGGTGGATGCGGTGGCGTGCGCCGCCATCAATCTGCCCTTGTCCGAAGTGCCAGTCCAGCAGGCCGCCATTCGCGCTGGCTTTGGCGTAAGCGACCTGGCGCGGATTCGGCTCTGCGGTCTCTCTTTGGAGGAGTTCAGGGTGCCGGACTTCCAATTGGTGAAGGCTCCCTTGAATATCATGCGGATTCTTCCCCTGCCGCAGTTTGCTCTGCGCTGGATTCGCAGTCAACTGGCTCCGCGCCCGCAAATCAATCCTGAAAAGTGTATCAAATGCCGTCGGTGCGAACGAGGCTGCCCCGTCAAGCCTGCGGCAATAGAACCTGTTGCGGAAGGCGGTTCCAGGGTCAATGACCGCACCTGCATCCGCTGCTACTGCTGCCATGAATTCTGCCCAGTCAAGGCCATTGACCTGAAGAAGGGCATGCTGGCGCGATTGCTGAATCTGAGCACCTGGGCTGACCGCGCTTCACGGCTTTTGGGGCGGGTTGCCGCGCTTTTCCGCAGGGGCGGGCATTAGGGGCAACTCTGCCTCCAATCCAAGTCAGGTCTTCAGTAGATAATCCTGTGCTTCTTGATGGGGGAGGTGGTAATAGCGTTCCAGGTCAGAAAGTATTTCCTTGTCGGACAATCCCCGTCCCCTTTCGATGCGGATATGCGTACGAATGCCTTGTTTGACACCTTGTTTGACGCCTTGTTTGACGCCTGCCTTGACGCCCTCATCGTGGATTTCTGTTCTCCATTGGTCAGCCAAAGTCTTCATGTCAAAAGTCTCCTGTTCGTGTGGTATGTCAAAATGGTGTCCCGTAAGCAGGTTGATGCAATGGCCCGTGATGCAGCGCAAGCCTTGGAACGCCTCTGGATTCCGCTCCTGCAATTCCTGCACGGCCTTTCGTCCTCCGGAATATGCCTCTCCCACATAATTTAGCAGACAAAAGAGATTTTTCTCGTTGATGTTGCGAATTTTTGCCAAATCCTGCATGGGAACCAGGAGAGGCATCTGGTAGTCGGGGAGAAAACGGGTGATGCGAGGATCCACGTCCAGTTCCAGTTCGCGGAAGGAGAGTGGTGCTTTCCATGGCTTCTGACCGAGGTAAAGCACGATGGTGACGCAGGGCAGGAATTTGTCCCTCTTGCGGTATTTATAGAGGAACTCGCCAGCATTCTTGGCGGGCACCAATAGTTCTTGACCAGTTATCTTCTTGTATTGCTGGACAAGGTTCAGGGCGAACATGACAAGCAACAGCTATTCAGACCTCCTTATCCACAAAACACAAATGAAGACCTGCTTCAGCGCGTTTTGAGAAGCAGGGGGCTCTTGCGGAATTTCAACCGCGCCTTTTGTGTATTTTGTGTATTTTGTGGATAAAAGGAGGGTACTGAACAGTGATGGGCAGTCCATTATTCCCTGCCAATGTCCCGGAAATATTCCTGGATTTGCCGCCGATAGCGTTCAGGTGGCGGGGAGAGACGGCGGGACATGCGCTTTCGGCTTGACCGCAACTGCTCGCCAAGCATAGCCTCCAACACGGAATAAGCGTGGGAAATCTGCCGAAGCGTGAGCTGCCCAGGCTCTCCAGCCGCCAAGTCCCCGTCCAGGGACATTTCATTTGCCAGGGCCTGCAACTCCCTGTTCTGTGTGGCCTGGGCTGCCTCCTGTATGGTGTGTGCCGCCTGGCGCCGTCCCTCCTCCAGACGTTTTTGGGAACGTGCTTGGGACGGGTCTTTCGTGGCTGCGTCTATCTGGGCTGCCTGGCGTGCCAGTTCCTGGAGAAGCGCCCGCAGTTCCTGTTCGCTCAAGGCGGGGAGCGTTGACGCTGCCTCTCCAAGCCGTTCGGCCAACTCCTGGAGATAGTTGGCCGCATCGTTTTGTTCCTTGGCCGCACGGTCATAGCGCTGGTAGAGCAGGGCGTTGCGGGCACGTGTCTGGGAGCGTTCCAACCCCTTTGCCCTGCTTTGGGCAATGGCCTGGGAGAGGGCCTTGGCCGCCTCTGGGAATTCCTCCTGCAATTCAGAGGCGGACTCTGCCCCCGCGTCCAGAAGCTGTTTGGTCTTCTGCTCCACTTCCGCCTGACGGTCGCGGGCTGCTGCGTCCTTGCCGCTGTTCTGGGCGAGTTTTTCCGATGTCCGCGCCTCCTGCCGCTGCTGTTGGGCAAGTTGGTCGGCCTGTCTGGCCAATTGCGCGATGGCGTTGGCTGCCGCCTGGCGCACAGCGCCTTCCAACGCCTGAATTGCCGCTGCCAGGTTCATTTGGGCGCGCTGCCCGTGGATGCCCCCCAGCCGTTTGTCGTTTTGCTGAAGGGCCTGGACTGCACCGTCCATCTCGGCTGTGGTGGCCTTCAGGCTTTCGGCGATGGCCTCCGTTGAGGGAATGGCGGACAACTGCCGCTGTACCTCCTCCACTTTGGTGCGCACATTGTCCTGCTTATCCGCCAGAGGCTGCGCAATGGTATCCTGCCTCCCCATGGCGGTATTGATTTCCCCTTGCTTCTGCTGGATTTCCCGCAGTTGGGCTAACGCCTGCTTCATCATCTGGCGTTCCTGGTGCGAGTTGCCATTTCCCTTGGCGTCCTGATTCCCCTGTTTCTGCTGCTCTTTGCCCTCCTGCTCTCCATCGCCTTGCTCGCCTTCGCCGCCAGAGGCTGCCGCCTGGGCGGCATTTTTCCGCAGTTCGCTGTCCAGGGCGACCAAGGCCGCCAGGCCGCGCTGCTGGGGGGCGAGACTCTCTTCCGCAAGTCGCTTTTCGGTGAGACGGGCGGACGTTCCGAACTCCCGTGCAGCCTTGTCAAACAATTCAGGCACAGGTGGCTGGATGGGACTCCCCGCAGCCTGCTGGATTTCCGTGAAACGTTTGCGTATCTGCATCTCCAGTTCATTCAGCGAGGCAGTCAGTTCACCGATGGTGCGTGTGCGCAGTTCACCATCCTCCATGGCCAGGGCGTCCCAAGTCAGGCGGAGCAGTCTGCGGGCCTCCGCCAGCAGGTCTTCAATGTCC
>JAFRLP010000648.1 GCA_017431185.1 Victivallales bacterium
GGCGGGAAGCTGCGGCAAAGGCGGACACGGCGGATGCGGCATGAATGGCGAAAAACAGGCGGGAGGCTGCGGCAAGCAGGCAGTCCAGGTCGGCAACAAGGAAGGTGCCAAAACGAATGCGCCCAAATCAGCAAAACCTTGTGCTGAAGCACCGACAGAAAAATAGACTTGGGAAAAACAGCGTAAATGTCATCCTGCCAGGCCAACTGAAAGTCACTGCGGATGACTTGGCCTGGCAGAAAACCGTTCTTGGTATCTGCGGCAAACAATCCACTTCCAGGGAAAAAAGATGAATCGGAGATTTACTTTGATTGAATTGCTAGTCGTAATAGCCATTATTGCCATCCTGGCCTCCATGATGTTGCCAGCCTTGGGCAAGGCGCGCGAAAAAGGCCGTGGCATCAGTTGTGTCGGCAACCTGAAAACCTGGGGTGTGACGCAAATGATGTATGCAAATGACAATATGGATTATATGGCACGTTGCAGCGAGGGAATGACATGCTGCGCGGGGCCGCGCTGGGCGGGCGCCCAATGGAAGCCAAGGGCGGCGGGACAGCGATTTCTGCTGCGAGGCGAAGGGACTCTGACCCCCTACATGGGCAATGAGTTCAATGCCAAGTTCTGTCCGTCAGCAGCGCCGGCCATCAAGGCGTACATGAGCGCCAACGACGATGTGTGTTGGGGCGGCGGCTATGGGCTGAACTACAACTTTGGCTGGAATGTAACAGCCAAGGGTGTCCTGGCCTCAAGCATCCTCAACGCTTCCTCAAAGATCATGTTTTCCGACACCAGAGGGTCTACGGACTCCAATGGGAATTCCAGACTGTGCCCCATACTTGACTACGATGGCGATGCCCAGTCCACGCCCAATACGCACTTCCGCCACAATGCCCATGCCAACGTCTGCTGGGCGGATGGACATGTGTCCAGCGAAAGTCCTGAAGAATTGGCGGTCAGCGAGGCGCTGTCGTCGGCCAATGTGGGCTGGATTAGCACCGATCCTGAAAAATGGCTGCTGGACAAAGAGCAGTTGACCGTGATGGAGTGACCATGGTGAAGGCATCGCGCCTGGCTTGTGTGCCATGGAGATACAAAAGCAACAACTGAAAAGATGATGATATGGATGGCAAAGGAGAAAAACAAGGGTTTCTGGCAAGGTTGAGCAAGGCTGAAAAACGCCGGCTTGCCGGATTGCTCTCAATACTGGCAATAGTGTCGATTCTGGCCTATCGCCTGTTTCATCCGGCTGATCCCCTGGCGGAGTTGAGACGAACCGAGGCAGCCGTAGTGGCTCCAGAGGCACAGAACATCATTGACAAAGCGCTGGCTTTCATCCGGGAAGGAAACTATGGAAGAAATGGCCTGTTCTCCCTGATGGCCTCCCGTGATTTCGTGATGTACCAGGTGGACTATACCGATGAGGCAACAGGGCTTTTCAGTGCAAGGCAACCCAGTTTTACGCCTTTCACCGTCTTGCCTGACGCCAGAAGGAAAGTCCATAGTTCCTTCCCGCACGTATTTGTACGGTTGCACAGCGTGCCTCGCCAGGAGGATTACTGGATTGCCGCCGTCAAGTTCAAACACGGCTACCGCATCGACTCCATCTGCAAGGTTCCATGAAAGGGGCGTCATCAAATGAACAGCATGAAAAAACTGATTGCCATTTTAATAGTGCTTCTGGTAGTGGCGGGTCTCTTCCTGGCCAGCCGTTCGGATCCATTGAAGGAAATGAAGACAGAGCAGGTGGAGAACATCTCCAACCCGCGACTCACGGAGTTTGTGGACAAGGCACTGGAACTCATCCAAAAAGAGGACCTGAAATCACTCTACAAAATGATGGCCAGCCGTGATTGGGTCATGCTTGACGTGGAATACAAAGAGGGGCTTTTCAAGGAAAAGGACTTCTGCCCTGCGGAAATCCTGGACACACTGAAGATTGAACGCGGCAAACAGAGCTTCTACAAGGTCCATGTGAAAAGCGCCCGACGTGGCAAGACCTATACTTTCACCGTTCTGGAGGACAAAGGCCGCTTCCGTCTTGAATCAATCTCTGAAAAAAAATAAGTTCCCCGCCAAAACGTTTTCTGTCAATGACCAGACTATCAACAATCAGAAGGCCAATCGCCACAATGAAACTTCTCATGACCCGTCGTTTTTTCACCCTTGTCGAACTGCTTGTCGTCATCGCCATCATTGCCATTCTCGCCTCAATGCTTATGCCGGCCCTGGGAAAGGCGCGCGAACAGGCGCGTGGCATCAGTTGCGTCAACAACCTGAAGACGCACGGCCTGGCTGCAATCCAATACGCCAACGACAATGCCGATTTCATGAGCAGGATGAACACCGGCGCATCCTGCTGTGCTGGAACCGCCTGGAATGGCAAAGGGGACATCGGAGAACGCGAGTACAACCTAAAGGAATCCGGGCTCATTTCCGTCTATTTCGGGGATGACTACAATGTGAAACTCTGCCCCTCCGTCAAGGCGCAGGTGAATGAATGCCATAACAAGAATGGATGGTGCTACGGCGGCGGCTACGGGATGAACGGCAACTTTGGCTGGACTGGAACCGCCACGGCCATCATTCTCACCTCCATCAACGAGGCATCTGGCAAAATCCTTTTCGGTGACTCATACGACGCCTCCTGGGACGAACAGTACGGCTACGTCATCCGTCTGAACCCCTATGACAAATGCGTCAACTGGATGTCAGGGGTGAGCAACATGAGTCCGAATTCGCAGTTCCGGCATGGAGGCAAGAGCGGCATAGCCTGGGTGGACGGGCATGTCACCAGTGAAAAGCCCGCCAAGCTCGGCACCTCCACCTCCGACACGGCGCGCAACATCGGTTGGGTCAAGGACGATCCCAAATACTGGCTGCTGAATAAAGACCAGGAACGGGAATACGCCGAAAACTGAACAAGGAGCCTCTGCCATGAAGAAACATTGGAAATGGATAGTCCCCCTGGCGCTGGCTTGTGCAGCAGCGGTGCTATGGCGTTCCTATGCAACCGATCCGCTGGCCGACTACAAAAAGGCGCAAATCGAAGTACTGGAAAACCAGGTTGAGCTCAAAGCTCTGGTGGAAGAAGCGCTCAAGGCCATCGAGGCCAATGACAAGCACGCCTTGTACAAACTTGTCGGCGGGGATCCGATGGCGTTTAATCGACGCTATATTCAACGAATGTTCCACGTGCAGGATTTCTGCCCCGCCGAAATGGGGCAATCCCGTAAAATAACCCGCAACGATGAGATTTTCTACCAAGTCGATGTACACAGCGTCAAACGGAAACGCGACTATCAGTTCAACATTGCCAGAAACCGGGGGCAATTAGTCATCGCCTCTATTGAGGAACGGTAGAACGGAATATAGTGGCGAATCAATGAATGGTTTTCCAATTAGCCACTAGTGTCTGCCATCTCGCTTTCCATCGTCCGCGACTGCACCATGACATTAAGGTCATGGTCAAATTTTCCGAGTAGCCCCCCTGTGATAGACATGCACTCCGTACAGGCGTGCATAGGGGTCTCCCCGTGAGGCCAGCAGTTTCACCACCAGCTTCGAGGTCGTGACTGCCTGGGCAAAGTCGAAACGGCGGAACCGGAAGCAGTTGTCCCGTTCCGAGAGGAGCGGAACCATGCCCCCGTCCTTTTCGTACTCGACCTCAAATTCCCTGATGCATTCAGGGGAAGTTCGCCCAAACCTGCATTCATCCAGATTGGTGTCAAAAACCAAATTCAGACGGTCAAAGGCAACAGGCGCTGGCCAGACAAGCGTGACAGTCTGGGGGAATCCCTCCTCCGCAACCCAGATATTCGGCTGTTCGGCGGAGGGACGCCCGTAGTCGTTATGAATATTCTCAATGCCGTATGGCCGCTGTTCTGGCAGAAGATTGAGAACCATATTCTGGAAATTGAGATAGCAGCCGTCTGCCTTGCGATAAAACCCTGGCAAATGAATATCGGAAGTGCAGACAGAGACCGCTTCCTGCGGGTCCAGAATCACTGCATAACTCCCCTGCCCTAGTTTCAACCCGAACGTAAAATCCACGACAACCCGTTTTCCAGGAGGGACTTGAACGGTGACAGCCTTCAAATCCTCGCCAAAAACGTCCTTGCGCAAACGTGCGGTGACCGGAAGCGTCATGCCTGAAGCATTGTCCAGCATCAATTGTATAGTGTTGAGAACGTCTGTCTGAAGCAGGAAAACCTGTCCCTTGCGTCGGTCTGCCGACGGGACATCGCAAGGGTCGCCGTCCGATTTCGGTTGCCAGGTCAAAGGCTCGCTGCCAGTCGGGGACATCATCCGCAAAGTGAAGTCAGAAGAGGCCGACAATTGCGCGTTCCTGGCCAAATCGTCTGACACCTGAACGGGACGCTCAGGCAGGAGCTGGTCGTTCTTCTGCAACAGAGCGCGCAGTTCAGCCAGATGTTCCAGGAAAAGCGCCTGCGGGGTGCAATGGTATTTTTCCAGCAGGGCAACCGCGCTGCCTACGGCCTGGGCGCAAACCGCGCAAGTCGCCATTACCCGTGTGGATCCAAGCGCCACGTGGGAAACGCTGATGTTCCGTCCCGCCATCAGCAGATTCGGGATGTTCCGGGAATAGAGCGAACGAAAGGGAATCCCATACGTCGGCGGAAACAGGAAAGGCGGTGTGCTGCCGGGATGTCCGGCGGCGAAAATCCCCTCCGGCGGATGAATGTCGATAGGCCAGCCGCCATAGGCCACGGCATCAGGGAACTCCCGGTTCTCCATGATGTCATTCTGCGAGAGCATGAAATCGCCCAGGAAACGCCGCGACTCGCGTTTGCCAGTAATGGGCGCAATCCAACTGATTGCGTAATTGTCCGCCCCGTGGTCGCCGCGATTCTTGACA
Source organism: Victivallales bacterium (assembly GCA_017431185.1). The sequence goes on from JAFRLP010000648.1 coordinate 4,877, forward strand.
TGGTCCCAGAGGCCGAAGAGAATGTCCTTCAGTTTCTCATAGATGAGTTCGTTGTCATGGATGGTATCCAATTCTCCACCGTATTCCAGCCACCAGTAGCCGCCGTCGAGCCGCGAATGGTTGCGGAACGGCAGGTCGGCGTCCGACTCAAAACGCAGTGCGCCATGCGGCGGCGTGAATGGTACCGGATGTCCCGTGTCAACAGCCCGGAACGCGATGGAGCTGCCTTGGGTTTTCGCATCCGGCTGTTCAGGAGCGAGAGACTCGCCAAACTCATCCCTCCCCTCCCGCCCCATGCGGTATTCGGCACCGGCACAGGCGAAGAAGCCGTCCCCGCTGGCATCGATGAAATAGTCCGCATGGATGGTATAGTTGATTTCACGGTTGATTCCCCGGGCGTGAACAGCCTGGAGCCGGCCCTGCGCCATCTCCACATCCAGCGCTTCCGTGTTCATCAGCAGGGAGATATTCTCCTCGCGATCCACGGCCTCGCGCAGAACCATGCTCCAGCAGGAGCGATAGCCGTTTTCGTGATGCCAGGCGTTCCAATTCTTCAGCTCCTCGATGATACCGCACTCTCGCGCATTGCGGTGAATGTAATTGTACGCGCCATTCACATGCTTCCCGCTTCCATCACTGTATTCTGAACTCGAGACGCCTCCGAGAACCGGGCGATTCTGCATGAGCAACGTCCGCACGCCCTCGCGCGCCGCCGCAATGGCGGCCACCACTCCGGCCACGCCGCCGCCAACCACCAGCAGTTGCGTGTGGATGGTCTCATCGAAATCAGGATGGCAGGTCTGGTCTTTGAAGAAGGTTCTCTGGTCAGTCATGGGAGGACTCCATTCAGTTCTGCTGAAAACAGGCTGCCCAAGGATAGGGCGTCACTCTGTCATCTCGGTCTCGTCGTCGCGCCACGATTTCCGTATGGCGAAGGGCTTCAGGTAGCCGCCGGTTTCAAAACCAAAGGTCAGCAGGTAGAGTTTCAGGAGGCGGAAATCGGCGTCCATTCGCTCATAAAGCCGTTTGTCATTGAGTTTTCTCGCCGACCGGAAAGCAGCTGCGAAAATGTCCAGCAGTTCCTGCGCCTCCTTCTTCTGCTGGACGAGCAGCGCGTTGCGACTAATCAGTTTGCCGGCGTATTTGCCATAAAAAGGTTCCCAATTCCAGCACAGGCAAAAAGCCCCGAAGTTTACGAAATCACTGGTGAGCGGCCTGGGATTTCTTTCACCGGGATGACCGCCCGCATAGAATCTGCGCGACATTTCCAGATGATACCTGGCCATGTTTTCCGCTGCCTCGTCGCCGTAGTAGTTTCGGCAGAACAACCGAACCGCATCCTCGATGGATTCGTCGGGACTCCAATTCAGCCGGGCATGAACGAAGAACATCAAGGCGCAGGCGTCCCAGGTCTCCTCGTATGCGCGGTCAGGCAACTGCCAGTTGGGACCGCGCATGCGCTGGCTGCCAGAATGGAGATTGGCTCCATTGGGCACGTCAGGTATGATTCCGGGAGAAGTTCCAGCTATCCCCAGCGAACGATAGAACTGCATGTCCTTCTTCAGCGTCTCCAAAGGGAAACGAGGGTAATTCCGGCAATCGTAATAATCCCGCACAAAGATATTCCTGGTCTTTTCTGACCAATTTCTCAAAAACTCGGCAAAAAGGACATTGCGGGGACAGTTCGGGTCGTCCATCGAGTGGATGCAGCAACGGTAGAGCGGAGCAAAGGAGACGAGCAGATTTTTGCCGACCTCGCAGTCTGGAGCCTTCAGCATCGGCCAGTGATAGGCGTAAACAAACATCTTGAGTTCGGGATAGACACTGTTGACCTTCTCCATGATGGCATTTGCCGCCTTGATGTAGCGCGTCGAATAAGAGCGAGGACGCTGGGAACCCGGTTTAGGAAAATCCTCTGCGGAGTCCAATTGTACCGACCAGGGATCATCGCCAAAGCCAAAGCCTTCGCTGTCACTGTCATTGTAGCCGAATGGCAGAATCTGGGTCATAGGGTATTTCCTCTTGTATGCAATCATACGCTCGGCGATGATATTGATAACATCCGGATGACCTAGCGCAATCTGCGCCCCCCTGTGATATTTCCGCGTCGGTTTCCCGTCAACCTGCGAATAGTATTCCGGATGCCTTTCCGCGTAGATTCTCGACGGCAGCCAATAATAGAAGGTGTGCCCGCCTGCCATCATGTCGAATCCGTACTGCAAACGGGTGCCCGCTGTCGCCTCCATGCTTTGCGGATTGCCACCAGGGGAATTGACCAGGTTTCGCGCCATCCACAGATTCATTTCCCGGTTTTCATGCGACCAGTCGGAATTGGTGATGGCAAAGCCTCGGATGGAAAAACAGGGCTTGTCCCAATAGGGCACGACAATCGGTGTCGCCAAAGCTTTATGCGGCGCAAAATCCAGTCTCATTGCCGGGCGAGGAAACGCCACACCCAGATTCTTCTCCAAAAGCTTATACACGCCGTTCAGCACTCCCTTACCGGAATACGCGCAGAGGATGAAACGTCGTTTGTCGAGTCCATGCAGCAAAAAGCCATCCTGCCCCAGTTCTTCATGCGTTAGCTGATTGGAGGTCATGGCCGCGTCCGCCTCCTCCGATGAGTTGTCCCCCGCAATCGCCAGCCTCAACAGCAGGCTCCCCTCCCCCTCGTATCCCGCAGTGTCGCAGTAGCTCCGCAGGACCTGGACAAGTTCCTGCTTCGCAAGCAGGACAGCCGGGTCGTAGCTTTTGGTCTCCACGGAGATGGCAGGACGGTCATTGACGACCATGCTGAAGCCGTCAGCCCGAAGATATGCCACCAAACCGACGACAACGGAGACGATTGCCCTTCTGATGTTCATAAAGACTCTCCTTTGTTCAGTCCAGATCATGGCCTCCAGCGTTCATCAGACCACCCGATGGTGCCGTACACGTTATAGGGATACTCTCCAAAATAGGGTGCCTGGACTTGCAGGCTGGCCGCATGGCCATCCATATAGCCGATGTTGATGCTTTTCAGATGCCTTGCGTGAGCCGACTGCTTGCTGGAGGGCTGCCAGTGTACATAATAGCTTCCCCTCTTGTTCGGTTCCGACGTATCCCACAGCGAGTCCATGACCAAATACGTCGCAGAAGGTCTCTTCACCCTTGAGAACTTGGAATTGGTCTGTTTGGTCTGATCGCAGAACTCGGCGTAGTTGATGCCTATCCCGACATAGGCGTAAAGCCCGCTGATCATCTTGCACTGCTCGCTCCGAGGCAAATCAGGGCAGGTGAATTCGACAACGGAAGACATGTGTTTCTGATCCATCAGCGTGTTGACCCAGGTCTTGGGCCAGTTATAGACCGGCAGATAATCCTCGCTGTCCTCCGTATAGCCATACAACGCCAAACAGACCTGCCTCATGTTGCTGATGCAGTGAATGCTCCTGGCCTTCTCCCGCGCATTCGCCAACGCCGGCAGGAGCATGGACGCCAATATGGCGATGATGGCGATAACAACGAGTAATTCGACGAGCGTGAAGCAAAGTGGGTTACGTCTCTTTTTCATGTCTGCTCTCCAGATTTGTTTCCCAGAGGATTATTCATCTAGACATCTGTCTTTCAATAATGTAACCCGCATCCTGATGTTTGCAACGAGTTGTAAATAGGAAAATGTATGTTATCTTATCATTTTCGTTTGGTATATTTTCAACAGGAGAATATCCGATGGCACGCAATCTCCGTTTCGTCTCCGTAAAGAACGGAAAATCCATCCTGGAAGGGTTTAATTTCGAAGGATTCCCCAAACATCATTTCAGATACCTCAACATACCAGTACCGACATATCCCCTTTGGGTTCCTTTCTGCGGTTTGGACGAGTGGCGCAAGGAGTGTTTCCGAAAACGCACCTGCTCCGACACCTTTGCGGTGGAGTTTGTCCAGCAAGGCACTTTTATTTTCCAACAGAATCATATCACAAAAAAGGTGAAACCGGGGGAAATCTTCTTCCTCCATCTAGGTGCGGACAACTCCATTCGCTGCAAAACGGACTTCGCGGTCAAGCGGACGGTCAGCATCTCCGGCCCCCTGCTGCATCCACTTCTGGAGACACTGGGGTTGAATCGCATCAATACCCTCGCCCCCTGTCCCCCCCAGCGGATTGAAGGCTGGTTTGAACGAATCTACAAATTCAGCGGAGAAACGTCTCTGGAGAGCAGACGCGAAATCAGCAGCGCCTGTTATTCCCTGCTCGTGGAATTGGCAGAGCAGGTATCCTTTCGACAACGCCCAAAGGAACTGCAGAGGGCACTGGAGTATATCCACGGTCATCTGGACGAAACACTCCGCCTAGAGGAACTCACCTGCTTCGCTGGCACCAGCAGCGCGACCTTGCACCGACTTTTCCGAAAACACCTGAAAACGTCCCCCATCAACTTTTTTTTGAACCAAAAGCTGGAACGGGCAAAGGCACTGCTGGAGAACAATCCCTACACTGTGAAGGAGGTGGCAGGTATGCTACACTACGCATCCTCGCAGTATTTTGCCTCCGAATTCAAGAAAAAATACGGGGTCTCCCCAAAAATGTACAAATACCGGCTTGCCGGTACATTGTCAGGACAGTCAGGAGAATTGGCCAAATCCATTTGACAAGCAGGGAAACAACGGTACATTAACTCAAACCCATATTTGGGTTTAAGGGCTTTGAGTTTCTGGTTCCGACTCATTCGGCGGGGTCATCCAGTGTGGCTTTGAATCCAAGGAGAGCAGAATGCGCAGATGTTTTTTTCTGATGGTTTGCCTGACGGGTTTTTTTGTGTGGGCGGACTTGGGCAGATATGACCAGGAGACGAAGCACTGGGAGGTTGACACAGGCGCGTTGCGCTGCACCTTCTTCCAGGGGTGCATGTTCCCCGTCTGGTTCAAGAACGCCCAGGGCGAATCCTTTCCTTTCTTCATCTTCCGCGACTGCCTTCAGCAAGGGGATAAGACGGCCTACCTGGACGAGGAGCGCTGGGCAACCTTTCGTGTCGTGGAAAACAGTTCCCTGCGCTTTATCATCGAATGCCAGGGACAATTCTGCTTTGGCTTGTCGCCCTATAACCGACCAGATGAGCGCGTCGAGGCGACCTACCGCTATGAACTGACCAGAGGCCAGAGCGTGGTCAAAGTGGATGTGTCTCTGCGCAAAAAGGAGGCGGTGGACTTCAAGGTCGAACTGGTTTCGTTGCGGTGGCGCTACCTGCCCTTCTCCGCCTGCGGGGAGGTGAACCTGAAGGACCTGAGATTCATGCAGGATGTCAAAGCGCCAGCCGCCCGCCTGCGCCATCCAGCCATGGATTTGTGGCTGGACGAACATCAGGTCATCCTGCGGCGCACCCCGCAGGAGAACACCTTCCTGTTCGTCAAGGACGCGGAGGGCGTGAAAAACTGGCCCGCCGCAGAATCGGAACTCCATTTCTCGACCGAATTATGCTTCGGCAAAGCGCAGGCCCCCAAGGAGGACATAAAATGAAAAAAGCATTTCTCTGCCTGATATTTGCTGTGTCCTGCCTGGCGACTGAACCGCTGATGCGCTTTGACTTCTCCCAGGTCAGAGAGGATGGCGTGGTGCCCAACTCTGGCGCCGCCAAACAGTGTCATGCCCAAATCAAGGGCAAAATCGTTTTGGACGGCAAGGCGCTCAAGATGGATGGCCTCACCAACCAGATCACCGTCACTGGAACAGAAGACCTGGACCTCGCACGAAACTACACCTTCACCCTGCTCTACAAGCGCGAAAATCCCGACCAGAACAACCAGTCCAACCTGCTGATGGACTCCTTCTTCGCCAAGAAGGGGGTATTCGTCATGAGCAAATACCAGACCAATTTCTACGCCAATGCGAAATGCGACGGCAAGTGGGCCATCAGTTCCCTGAATTCCAAGGTCTTCCCGCAGGATGACCTGGACTGGCACCACGTCGCCATGTCCGTCGAATACCGCCTGAACTGGAATGACGCCGAGGAATGGGTCGAATACGTATTCTACAAAGACGGTGTGTGCTGCGGACGCAGCCGCCACAGGGATGTTCGGCTCGACAAAACCACCCAGCCTCTGGAAATCGGCTGCAACACTGGCATGGGCGACCCCTGGATGCTCGGCGGCTCCATTGCGGACGCACGGGTCTATGAGGGAGTTCTGAGCGAAGCCGAAATCCGTGAAATCGTGCAACAGCAGACCCTGGCCAAGCCCGCTTTCAAAGTCGAGTACCGCCTGACACAGGAGGAGGAGACGCAACTGACCAGCAAACGACTCCACCCAGCGCTGGCCAGCGCCATCCGCAACCTCGCAACCCTCGACCCTCAACGCTGTGACTGGCGTTCCCTGATGGCCAATCCCAAACCCTCCCTAAAACTCCTTGACGGCAAGGACACCTGTCTTGTGCTGGTCACGGTGGACGGATACGCCGCCATCTGCTCCTGGTACGACAAAAAGGCCAAGCGCGAACTGCTCAAAGGCGACAATGCGTTCGTCAGCTGGAAAATCGAGCACTGGAAAGCCACCGGCAAGGACGGTCTGGCCACCGCAAAGGTGGAGGCGTTCGAGCCCTACGACAGACGTGTCGCCTCCTGCGTCAAGGAGGCGCCCCGCAAATCGTCCGGCGCCTGGCGGCTGGCCATCCAGCACGACTGCCCTGCCCCCGCCTTCACGGCGCTCACCTCATTTGTGTTTGCCAATGACCGCCTGGAGTTCACGCACACCGCCCAAAGCCTGAAACAGGGCAAGACCCTGCACTCCGTCAGTTATCCCAAATGCGCATTGCGGCAATTGGGCGGAGAGGGGGAGACGCTGGCGGTTCCCGAAGGCAGCGGCGTGGTTTACGCGCAGCCATGCCAGCGCAACGTCCGATACGCCAACCCCTACCCGCGTTCCGTCGCCACCATGCAGTTTGCCGCCTACTATGACCGCGCGGGAGGCACCTACGTCGCCACCCAAGACCCCTGGGCACGCCGCAAGGAGATGCTCTTCATTGGGTCACTGGGGAGACTGGACGGCAGTTTCACCTGGCGGGTTCCCTACGACCAGCCTGGCCAGCCCAACCGCTTCGACACCGAGCGCCCCGTCGCCTTGCAGGTCTTCCGAGGCGACTGGTACGACGCTGGCCTCATCTACAGGAAAGACGTCGCGGCAATGAAGGCGGACTGGTGGCTTCCGCAGTTGCCCAGGACCACCTCACGGCGCGACATTCAGGAGAACTGCCTGTGGCTCAACACCTCCTATCACGGGCAGATACCCGACGCCATGTTCCGGTTCCGCGACTACCTCGGCCAGGATTTCTATGTTGGAGACATCTGGAGCTGGTGGGAACGCGGAGTCGGCACGCATCTCGCGCCGACCATGCGCGCCAAGCCTGAATGGATTGAATACGTCCGAACCCTCAAAGAGCATGGCATATCCACCACACCATACATGGACGGACGGCTCTGGGCCGAACGCGACCGCCGTGGCGAAGACTGGATGTTCTCGCAGTTTGGGCACAAGATGAACATCGTCAGCGATGGCGTGCCGATTCGGGAGATGTACGCCAACCCGTGTGACGTCGTCTGCCCCGCCACCCCTGAATACCAGGACCATTTCTTCGAGTTCATCAAGACCATTACCATGCAGGGGCTCAACGGGCTCTACATTGACCAGTTGGGCGCGGGGTTCCCGCCTCCCTGCCATGTCGCCGCGCACGGCCACCCCTACGCCGACTGGTACACCAGCTACCGCAACGGCTACGCCAAACTACTGCGTCGCCTCCGTGCCTATTGGGCCACCCAGAACAAGGAGATGGTGCTCTCCACCGAGGATGCTGTCGAGCAGTTCTGCGCGCTTCTGGACATATTCCAGCCCTACCGCTGGATGCATGAAAACCAGGTGCCCATCTTCCCGCTGGTCTATTCGGGGCGCATCCAGTTCTACAACCGAAGCGCCCTGACCAAAGAGGTGAGATTCCAGACCACGGCGGAGCAGTTGCTCAACGCCGAGCAGCCAGGCATCTTCGGCACAGGGGAACTGACCGCCGCCTTCAACCAGGACATGCGCCGATACGCCAAGCGTCTGGCATGGACACGCCACGCACTTCTGGATTTCTTCAATGCGGGAGAGATGGCGCGTCCGCCCGTGATGGAGCAGACCATGCCGCGCATTCGGCGATGCTGGGGAAAGTTCGGCACGAAATACGTGACCAAACCGCAGGTGCAATGCGCCGCCTGGGACTTCGGCACGACACGCGCGGTCATCCTCATCAACACGGAGGAGACCCCGCAAACCAACACCGTCCGCTTTGAACTGCCAGCCAAAAACTGCGCCTGCGAAATCCTGCATTGCGACGCAGAGCCGGTTCAGGGGAAACTGCGTGGTCCGACCGCCCAAATCCCCTTCACGCTCCAGCCTCGGATGCTGATGGTCATTCTCGCCTATCCGGCCCGCGCCCGTCCCGACAAACTGCTGGAGCGCATCCACGCCGATTTCCAGATAGTGCGTGGCACTTTGACCGAGGAAGACCCGTTCCGCCGCACCGACTGGCCCGACACCAAACCCATTGACGCCAGCAAAGGCGGCAACCTCGTGGACAGCGCATATACCAGCGGCTGCCGCCCCAGCCGCGAATTCGGGCGCATCGACTACATCTCCTACGCCACGCTCTATCCAGGAATTGTCGATTTCGGCGCCACCCCCAAAAAGGAACTGGTGCTGGAAGTCGCCTGCGCCACACCGCTGGGCGGAAAACTCCAAATCTACCTGGACAGCCTTGAGCAGGAAGCGATGGCTGAACTTTCCCTCTCCGCCGACTTCAAGACCGCCGACTGGAACACCTTCACCGAACTGCGCACCTCATTCTCGAAACCCGTCACTGGACAGCACCGGCTTTTCATCATCGCCCCAGGACAGGGCTTCTGCAACCTCCGCAAATGGCGCGCCGAATGATTGACGCGCGGATTCAGTCCGCATCCTTCAGGATTTTCCGGGCGTTGCGGTAGAGGATGTTCCGCATGTCGTCCTCGCCGATTCTGGCGGAAAGCACGCCACCGACCGCCTGGTATTCATCGAACCACGGCAGGTCGGTGCCGTAGAGAATCCTGTCGCTGCCGACGGCCTCGACGAGCTGCTCAATCCGGCCGTTTTCGCCTGGGATTGCGGTCAGTTCCAGATAGACGTTGCCGGCGGTTTCCTTGACGACACGGCGGGCGTATTCCCAATCGCCGAAAATGCAGTGTCCCATCAGGAATTTCGCATGAGGGTATTTCTGCGCCGCCTCAAGCATGACGGGACCGCCGCAGTATGCATCGCCCCCCCAGGTGTGGTTCAGCACGGGCAGTCCGCGTTCATCGGCGAAGGCGAGCGCGTATTCATACCGTTTGTCGGTGACTTTGACATGATGGTATCCCGCCAGAAATTTCAGCCCGACTGCAAACGGGGCCCAGCGGTCGAACTGCGCCAGGTCCTCCCGAATGTATTCAGGGAAATGCGGGTTGATGGCGACATAGACGCGGAACAAATCAGGGTACTGCCGGGCAATCTCGATGACCTCGGCATTCCGCATCTCCCCCCAAAGCGCGTGGTGGTGCGAAAACACCAGACGACTGACGCCGATGCGCCGGAGATGGGCGGCCATTTCCTGTGCCTCGCACCGCTTGAAATATATGCCGTAATGCTCGCCCATGTGGCCGTGCATGTCATAGATGGGAATGTCCGCCTTGCCCGTATTCCAGAACTTTTCGGCGAGACTGCCTTTTCTCTCCCAAATGGAAACGCTCATAATTCTGCACCTCCCAGAATGCGTTCGAGATTTCTACCAGCAATCAGTTCAATCGAGGACAATGGCAGACCTGATTGGCGGAGTTGAAGCATCCCGTTTCCCTGGTTGTATCGGGGAAAGCCGCTGCCGTAGAGAATCCGGTCTGCACCGTAGCGTTCCGCCAAATCGCGAATCCCCTCAGGCACCCAGTAGCCGGTGGTCTCGAAATAGAATTTCTCGAAATTCTCCAGCAGCGGACGGAACAGACGGTCATTGCCCCATTTGCCGGTAGCCTCCTGGAAAATGTACACATTCCGCGGAAAAGTCTCCATGAACTGGTACAGTTCCGGCCATCTGGCGGCAAAGCCGTTGAGCAGCACGGGAACCTTCCGTTCCGCAGCCGCGTCCATGATTTTCCCCAAAGTCATGCGGCAGGGAACATAACGATGTTCGGCTGGCAGGAGGGTCAGCGCACCGATACGGTTCGCCTTCATCCGCCGGAAGAATTCGTCGGGTTCGGGGATTTCATCGCATTGAGACGGCAGGATGCACCAGACTCCAGTCAGCCGCTTCGCACTGTCCGCCTTCAGCATTTCAGCCAGCCCACAGTTGGCTGTGACAGTACCGGACATCGCCAGGTTGTTGAACCGCACCAGCGCCCTGTCCACGCCGTAGTAATCCATTTCCCGCAGGAGCGCGGGCGCATCCTCCGCGCATGGGCCGCCGTTCACAAAGCGTCCAAGACGGCAGTTCGCGTCAAAGAACATCAGCTCTTTCATCTCGTTTTCCCTTTGCTGGAGAAAATCACACGTTGCCAGATTTTCAGATTGCCCTGGAAGCCTGGCATTTCCTCAGTTCGTCAATGTTTGTGGCGACCTTGCGCACAATCTCGCCAAGTTTGACCACGGTCTCCCGATGCGTCAGAACCTGGTGCGCCACGCCGAGGGTTTTTGGGAAAAGCCTCTCGCAGACAGGGCAGCAGTCGCCCTCCCCGAAGCGGAACTGCCCTGGCTTGAGATTGAACAGCGCATGGCGATAGACTGGCCCGTGAGTCCCGTTGCCGATGGAGAAACCCTCTGCGACGCATGCGGCATTGATGGTGTCCTTGTCGATGCCCGCGAATTGTTCTCCGTCGAAAATGAAATGCAGCGAGTAATAGCCCTGCGGGTCGGCTAGGCGGCCAGGCGCCTGAATCCGCACGCCAGGAACGTCCTTGAGCATGTCGGTCAGCAGCCGGGCGTGCTCGCCATACGTCTGGATGAGTTGCGGGAGTCCCTTGAGTTGCTCCAGCAGAATCAGCGCCTGGAAGGCGGTGGCACGGTAGTTGTGGCAAATCAGTCCCTCCGGCGCACGGATGGCCTGGCCCTGCTTGACCCCGCGGGCGTAGCCGATATGCTTCAGCAGGTAAATCTTTTCGGCGAGTTTTTCATCGTTGGTGATGCAAATCCCGCCCTCGCCGGAGGCCATCGTCTTGGACTGCTGGAAACTGAACGAGCCGACGGCCCCCCAGCTGCCGACGCCGCGTCCGTTCCAGAAACCGCCCTGCATGTGCGCACAGTCCTCGATGACGGGGATGCCGTGCCTGTCCCCGATGGCCAGCAGTTTTTCCAGGTCGGCGGTGGAACCGTAGGCATGGACGGGGATGATGGCCTTCGTCTTCGGGGTGATGGCGGCCTCGACCCGAACGGGGTCCAGGCAGAGCGTGGCGGGGTCGATGTCCACAATCACTGGCGTCGCACCGACGTAGTAGGCGGCCAGCGCGGTCGCCATCCAGGTCAGCGCGGGCACGATGACCTCATCTCCTTGTCCGACCCCAAGCGCAGCCAGCGCACATTCCAGCGTGGTGGTGCCGTTCGCCATGAAAACACCGTATTTCGCGCCATGGTACTTGGCGAACTCCCTCTCGAACTCCTGCTCCATCTGGCTGTTGAACGACCAGTTCCCGCTCATGTAGAGTTCCTTGAGCCTCTCCGCCGTCTCCTCATTCCGAGGAGGCCATGAGCGAACTGCAAGGGGCTGATTTTCAGGAACGATTCTTGCTCCGCCGAGAATTGCCAGATTTGCCATTTTTCAATTTTCCTTTCTGTTTGGATGGGGTGACCGTTTTCTGATTAATATAATCCATGGAGCAGAAAGCTTAAATATTCCGTTTTTGCCAAAAGTTGTCCAATCTTGCTGTTTTCAGTCTGCAGTTTCTATCGCCGATGCAGCCGAAACCATTTCGAGAATGCGGCGGACGAGGAGAAGCCCAGTTCGTATGCAATCTCCTTCTGCTTGAGTCCTTTCATCAAGGCGTCCTGGGTAAATGCCAGCCGAACCTCGTTGATATAGGCGCCGAGCGGCATCCCCTGCACCTCGCTGAATTTATGCGCCAGATAAAACCTGCTGTAGCCGAACACCTTTTCCAGATTCTCCAGCGAACAGTCGCACGCATTGCGGGACTCGATGTAAAGCCTCAACGACAAGACCAGGTCGGAGCCGAAAGGCTTAGAGCCACCCGAATGTCCGCTTGCACGAAGCATGACCTCCTCCAGCAGGCAGCGCAGCGGCGACAGCAGGTACCGTTCCGCCGTGCCATCCGTCCTACAATCCTGCCTTTTCCATTCGTTCCAGCGAGAATTGAGCAGCAAGCATAAGTAGGACGGCAGCCGAAGCACACCGAAGATGTCGTAATGTCCATGCATCCCGACGCGGCAGAAATTGCAGCTGGCCTGGTTGCCCTCGAAATGAATCCACAAGTCCAGCAGGCCATGTTCTTTCTCGGCATAACCGAAACTGTGCGGCATCCAGGAATCAATCAGGACGGCCATGCCTGGAGTCAGGTGATAATTTCGGTTCTGAAGACAAAAGACTTCTTCGCCCTCCAGCGACAGCACAATCTCTCGTCCAGGATGCTTGTGCAACCGCACGCCTGGTTCAGGGCCTTCCCCTGGCGCATTGGGCGCTGATGAACAGAAGATGATTTTCCCTTCCAGGGTCTGCTGCAGAATCTCGGTTACGTCCATCAAACTCTCCGCAAAACCGCAATATTCGACCCATTTCAGCAAGATTGGAATATTGCGGGATTTTCTTTTCAGTTTTATAATATATTTTGTTTCTGGCTCAAGACAAGTCATATCCGCTGGAAACGGCGGTCATTCCTTCCGATTCGGGAAAGCCGTCAAACCACAAAATCGGGCAAGGTGAGCATCATGAAGGATTTGAAAATCGGGATTCAGATGTATACGCTTCGAGAGGCGTTGAAAGAGGATTTCAAGGGTGTCTGCCGTGAACTGGTGAAGCTGGGTTGCGACGGTGTGGAATTCGTCCAGCTCTTCGGCGGGATGGAGCCGCTGGAACTGGCCGCATTTCTGAAGGAAATCGGTCTGCAGGCATGCGGCATGCATCTAAGCGCGGGCGACTTTGCCCCTGACGCCGATGGTCGCGGGCTAGAATAC
>JAFRLP010000649.1 GCA_017431185.1 Victivallales bacterium
AGCTCGCTTGTCCCCGAGGAAAAACAAGACCATCAGCGCTGCGCAAGCGCTTTTGGCAAAATCTCGCGAATCAGATTCCTGGGTACTCTCCTCTCCCAAACTCCGGAACTCCCAGTGGCGAAAGCAACAGTGAATTGCTTTCGCCGCGTGGAGCTTCGGAGCATTGGAGTTCAAGGCAACAGATGCCAGAACCTTTCTCTCCCCACCTCCTGAACAGTTACGAAATAAACAACAATTTGAAGCCAAAAGCCAAAATAAGTATTGCCTCATTGACTGATATTGACCGCGCGGAGCGCGGCTAATACGGCTTCTGGTCAGTACCAGACGATGAGGCATTGCCAAAATAAGACATATTGTCAACTTGACTAATTTTCCTCACACGCTATCTTAAAAACAGGTGTGATTCAAGGTGGAGCAAGGGCGGGATCTCCTTGCGGGATCTTTTGTCAAGGCGTGATGTCTTTCGTTTACCTCGAAAATAATGGAGAAGGCAATGACCATGAAAAAAAACGCGTTGTGCGTGTTGCTGTTCGTTTGCGCGTTTGTGTGGGCGGAGGCAACTTCTGAAATCCCCGAATTCAAGGACATGATGCTGGTTGTCCTGGCTGGGCAGTCCAATATGTCGGGACGCGGCAAGGTCATGCCGGAGGACAAAATCCCGATACCCAATGTCTATGCCCTTGGCAAGGAGGGGAAGTGGATTCCCTCCGTTGAGCCGACGCATTTCGACCGTCCCACCTGCGGCACCTGCCTGGGGCGGACATTTGCGCTGAGGCTGCATGAGAAGTATCCGGACCGTCTGATTGGCCTCATTCCCTGCGCTGTCGGTGGGTCGCCGATAGAGGCCTGGCGTCCAGGAGCGGAGTTCAAGCATCATTCGGGGGTGGTCTATAAGCCATATGACGATGCCCTGGAGCGCATTCGTCTGGCGCAGAAGAACGGCAAGGTCGTGGCCATCCTGTGGCACCAGGGGTGCAGCAATGCCCAGGGCAAGCGGGATTTCGATGATGCCAAGGAGAAATACAAGACCAAGATGGTGCAGGTGATAGAGAACTTCAGGACGGATGTGCCGGAGGCGAAGAACGTGCCGTTCATCATGGGGCACCTTCGCTCATTCCGGCCAACAATGAAGATTGAGAACGTGAACCAGGCAATTGACGAGGTGGCGCAGACCGTGCCGTGGACGGCGACCGTCAGCGCGGACGGGCTTGAGGCAAAAGCCGACAAAGTTCACTACAACCGAGCCAGTCTGATTGTCTTCGGCGAACGCTATTTCCGGGCGTTCGAGAAATGCTGCCAGGAGGCGGTAGCCAAGGAGGATGCGAAACTGGAGCACGAATGCACCAGTTGGCTGGTGTTTTCGGACTTGACTAAAAACAACACGAACATTCTTCACAAGAACCGTGATGCGTCGTACCGCGATGTCACGGTGCTGCTCAGTCCCGCTGACTCGCCCCGCAAGTGGGTTGGACTCGGTAATGCCGTCAAGGGAATGACCGACGGGGCCTTGTGCATGGGAGTGAATGCCAGCGGGCTCGCCGCCGTGATGAACAGCGGTGAAAAATGCACGGACAACTGCCAAAATCCGCAGGGAATGGGCACCCCTGCCATCCTAAAGGCCATTCTGACCAACTGCGACACGGCTGCCCAGGCGCTGGACGCCTTGAAGGGGTATCTTGCGCAGGAGAAATATGTTCACGGAGAGAAAGGCTCGATTTTCTTCTTCCTGGACAGGGACGAGGCGTACATTGCCGAAATCACGGCCCATTACTGTTCGCCGCAGCGCTATGACCATGGGTACGCATTCCGGGCCAACATCTGGCACAATCCAGGCATGGCCAGTTATTCGGTATCCCCTCTCAAGGCCTTCCTGGGCAGCGCCAACCGTGAATACATGCTGTTCTCGGCCCTCAACAAGTGCATTGAGACGCAGGGCAGGGTGACGGTGGGGGACATTCTGGAGATTTCGCGCTTGAATGAACTGGCGGACTCCCCGATTGCCAGGACGCTATGCTCGAAATACACCAATTCGACCTCCACTTTGGAACTTGACAGGGAGTATCCGCAGGTGGTTTCCACCGCATACGTGCTGATAGGGCATCCTCGCCACACGATTTGCGTTCCTGTGCCAATCTGCGCCGACAGGGTGCATCCGAAGATGCAGTCGCAGGAGTGGGTTGAGGCGGACTGGAGGCGCTTTGAGGCAAAAGGGTGCGATGCTTCTGTGCCTGGGGAATGGCTGGCCTTTGAGAAGGAGGCCCTGGTCAAATACCATGCCGCGCAGGAGAAGGCGCGTACACTGATGAAGGAGGGAAAACGCGACGAGGCCGAAAAGCTGCTGAAGGACACAGCATACAGTCTCTGGGACGAGGCCGCCGAGTTGATTCAGAAGGAGGACTCTTTGGTGGCACCGATGCAGCCCTGAACTCCAATGCTCCGAAACTCCACGCGGCGAAAGCAATTTGTTGCTTTCGCTACTGGGAGTTCTGGAGTTTGGGAGATGAGATGGGGGAGATGAGGGTGGGAGGAGAGGGAGGTTCTGGCACCGATGCTGCCCTGAACTCCAATGCTCCGAAACTCCACGCGGCGAAAGCAATTCGTTGCTTTCGCTACTGGGAGTTCTGGAGTTTGGGAGATGAGATGGGGGAGATGAGGGTGGGAGGAGAGGGAGGTTCTGGCACCGATGCTGCCCTGAACTCCAAT
>JAFRLP010000650.1 GCA_017431185.1 Victivallales bacterium
CCCTTGATTTTCCTCTGACATGGCAAACACTCCTATGAAACGCTTTTGTTGCAGCAAAAAAACTACTATTTAATGTACATCCAGCCTTGGATTTTTCCACTCACTACAGCCAACGAGCCACATCCTCCAATGAGATTTTCGGGACATGCAGCATACCTTGCTCATCCAGGTAGTATTTTCGGTTGCCCTCTTCCGAAACGTCCTCCGCCACAGGATGCTCCGCAGGATACCCCACCGCAAGAACGTAGAGCAGAGCCTGCTCGGCGGAAATGTCAAGCAACCTCTCGACAGGCTCGTGCTCCACCGAACCAATCCAGCAGCACCCCAAGCCACGAGTCCATCCAGCCAGCTGCATCGACTGGATGGCGGCTCCGGCATCGGCATGAACCAAGGCATTGGAGTCACGCGGACCTACCACGGCGACAAAGGCCATCGGCCCGCTTTCCCCAGCCTTCGGGGTACGCGCAGGACGCACATACGCAGCCCAGGCCGTATGGCTCAATACCTGGTTCACAAGACTCGCGGTGCGAACCACCACAAACCGCAGCCGTTGCAGGTTCGCCGCGCACGACGTAAGTCGCGCGGCATCAATCATATAGCGCAAATCCGACTCAGGAACCGGCTCCTGCCGATACAGCCGAATGGTACGCCGCTGAAGAAGGGCGTCATTCAAACTCACAGTCATATTAGTGTTCTCCTTTAGACTTGGCTTGTTCCGGCAGGGACATTCGAGTTACTTCACCAATCTCGTCTGTCCATGGTTTTCGCGGGCCAAGAAACCTGTCACCATTCAGATGAATCAAGTCTTCTCTAGCCAGCAGAACAAGTGTCTCAAAATGCGCGGTGGCGGGGAACATGTCGAAGGCGGCGAGGCGCGTTAAGCGATATGCCCTGCCCAGCGTCTTCAGGTCGCGTGCCAGCGTGGTCGGGTTGCAGGAGACGTATGCGATGACGGCGGGGCGGTGCTTCAGCAGCGCCTCCAGTGCCGCAGGCAGGCAGCCAGTGCGTGGCGGATCAAGCACGACGACCGTGGAAGATGCGTCCAGCCGTTCCAGTGCCCCGCCCAGCGCTGCCTCGGTAGTATGACGGAGGATAGTCGCCTTCATACCGGCTTCCTGATGATTAAGGGTGGCGCACTGGGCGGCCGCGCAGTCGCTTTCAATGACAATGCGATGGTCGAAGCGTGCGCCGAGAGCAAGCGAAAACGTGCCGACGCCGCCATAGGCGTCCACCAAAGTCCCGTTGGGGAGTGGCTCCAGCCACTCCGCCAAGGTGCTGACCAGCATGGGGGCGACATTCGGATTGACCTGCCAGAAGGAGCCAACTGGCACATGCACTTCAAGGCCAGCCAGTTTTTCAATCAGGCATGCTTTTTTACAAGTCACTCCCAGATAGCAGGCCATCCCTCCCGTGGAACTATGCCGAATGGTCAACGGAAGCGGAGTTTTCGTCTGCCCATTTCGCGCCACCCAAGGCAGCGCCAGGCATTCGCCGAGACTGCGGTTGATGGAATCATCCGCCAGAGGACAGGCTTTGACGGGGAAAAACGTGACATTATCGCGCTGGCAGAAACCATAGCGCACCTGGTCACCATCGCGAAACGCCTCCAGACGCAGCTTGTTGCGGTAGCCCAGGCGTTTGGGAGAGGAACGGAAAAATTCAGGCTGGATGTCTCCATCCACCCTGCCGATACGTGCCAGTGAAGCAGTCAATTGTTTCGATTTGGCAGCGATTTCAGCAGAGTACTCCAAGTGCTGATAGACACATCCGCCACATTGTCCGTAGTAGGGGCAGACAGGCTTCGCCCGCCCTGCCCCAGCCTCGCGCAGCGAGAGCATTTCGCAACGCGAAAAGGATTTGCCAGGGGAGACGACACGCACATCCGCCAGGTCGCCGACGGCGGTGAAGGGCACAAACGCCACCTTTCCGTCAGCCAGGTGTCCGACACCATCGCCGCCAAATGCTATGTCTGTTATCCGAACAGTCTCCATTTCCAGTCCGCCTGCGACAATATGCGACAAGGACTCCAGCCAACGTCGTTGGCTGGAGTCAAGCAAATTGCGTTATGCAGTCTGACAAATCCGAGGATGAGCCGAGAATCAATCACATCGCCAGGATTTTGTCCAGAGCCTGCGAGGTGCGCGCCAGCAGCGTGTCATCGGGCGGCATCATTTCGGCGGTGATGGTCTTGTCGTAGCCGATTTTGCGCAAGGCGGCCATGGTCTCCTTCCAAGGCATGTCACCGGCCAGAAGGTCGCAGAAGCCAGCCAGAGAGCCGACGTCCTTCTTGAAGTCCTTGATATGGACACGGCGGATGCGCTTGCCAAGCAACTCAATCCAATGCGGAGGATACTGATGATAGCCCAGCACATTGCCCGCATCGAAGTAAATCCCCACAAAAGGATTGTCGAAGGAATCGACAAAATCACGGAATTCGAGGGGAGAATAGAACATGCCGTTCCAGACATTCTCCAGACAGAGCTCCACCCCAATCTGCGCGGCGTGCTCGCCGATGACCTTCACGCTTTCACGCGCCCACTCCACCGCCTTGTCATACGGGACGGGGCCGTACTTGGGTTCCCACAGAATGTTCACCGCGCCCGGCACATGAAGCAGGGATTTGGCCCCAATCCAGGCGGCACGGTCCAGAGCACCCTTCAGATTGGCCACAGCCTGCGCACGGGTGGCCGCATTCAAGTCCGTGGGCGAGCACTCCCAGGTCATGCCGGAGGCGACGGATTGCAGCTGGATGCCGATGCGGGATGCCTCGTCCGCCCAACGCTGGCAGGTCTGCTGGTCAGTGGTGGGGGTCAGGGGGCCCGTCAGGCCAAAACAGAGTTCGATGGCGTCATAGCCGTTCTCCTTGGCAAGGCGCATCGCCTGAATCGGGTCCATGGGAGCGCCATTGACCTGCGGAAAAGACCAGTAACTAATGGATTTTAACACGTTTCACCTCACAATTACAGGGTTGCACGACACACGGGAAAAAAACACCTATGACTGTAACCCATTCTTCAAAAAAATCAAGCCGACAGGTCGATTGTTGTTTTCCGGCGCCAAAAGAGAGTGCCGGCCCCATTTATTTTTACAAAAATACGCTTTTTGTCATTTTTTCCGCTTTGCAAAATGAAAAAAGGGTGTATAGTATAGGAGTTTGAGGTCATCCAAAGGATGGCAGAAAGCACAGGCATCAACCAAGGAGAAAGAGAGATGTTTCGGAAAATCGGGAAAATTCTGGCGGGTCTGGCGGTTTGTGGGCTGCTGGGGGCCAGCAGTGTGAAGGGTGCGGGCTTTGCCATCATCGAGCAGACGACTCGGAGCATGGGGCGCGCATTGGGTGGTGTCACTGCGGACACGAACGACCCCAACGCCCTGTATTTCAACGCATCAATACCCGCCTGGTTTGACCATGACCAGATATCCCTTGGCATCCACTTTCTGAAGATACACATCAACTACTCGGACAAGGGCAGCACCTCCAGCCTGGGCGACGAGGAGGGCAATGACATCGGCGGGTGGTCGAACATTCCGAACCTGGTCTATGTCCATCCCATCACGGAAACGCTGAGCTTCGGCTTCAGCATTTCCGGCACCAGCGGAACCAAGACCGACTACAAGAACGAGTGGGTTGGCCGTTACACGGCGACCTTGACCGACATCGCGGTCATGGACTTCAACCCTGTCATCGCCTGGCGTCCCGTCGATAACTTCGCCATCGGTTTGGGTCTGGTCGTGGAATACGCCATGGTCAAGCAGGAGCAGATGCTGGACTTCCGTGAGGCCAATGCGGCCGCGCAGCAACTTTCGGCATACGGCCCCTACTGGGATGGCCCCAGCAGCGTGCGCGACGGCAAAATCAAGATGGACGGTGACTCCGTGGCAATGGGCTTCACCGCCGGCATGAGCTACAAGCCCTGGCAGGGCACCACCCTCGGTCTGGGGTTCCGCTCCAGGATGCGCCATCACATCAAGGACATGAAGGTTCGCAGCCACAGCACAAAGGATATGAAGAACTTCCTGGCCGCGCATTATCCTGGCTCCACCACCACCATGTCCCAATTCCTCGGCTTTGACTCCTTCAACACCCGCGGCAAGGCCGCGTCATATCTGCACCTGCCCGCCTCCGTCACCTTCGGCGTGATGCAGGACATCACCGAAAAATGGCGTGTCGGCCTGGACGTCGCCTGGAGCGAACAGCACGTGATGGAAGACCTCCGTGCCGACTTCAACCACACCATGTACGGCCAGGTTGACAGCCAGCGCCTGGTCATGCACTGGGGGGACAACTGGCGTGTCGCCCTGGGCACGGAGTACGACGTGACGGACAAATTGACCGTGCGCTCTGGCGTCGCCTGGGACCAGACCCCGATTCAGAACAAATACCGCAACACCAAGATGCCCGACGCCGACCGCTACTGGTTCGCACTCGGTCTCGGCTATCAGTTCACTGAAAGGCTCCGTGCCGACTTCGCCTGGACTCACATCTGCTACGAGTCTCCGTCCATCCACCAGCGGGTGAACGACACTGAAACCATCAACGGCAAATACGGGGCGCGCTCGGAGACCTTCAGCTTCTCCATGACCTACTCCTTCTGATTCGCCAAATCTCGCAATCGCACCAATCCAGTGCACCGCCGGCGGGCAAACGCCCGTCGGCGGTGCATTTTCATTTAGGGGGGGATGCATCACGCACACGTAGTTTTTTTGGCATATTTTCTGCTTGGTTATCTGCCCAAAAGGAGATGCAATCAATCGAAATGAAGAAAAGACTTTTCACGCTCATCGAATTGCTGGTGGTCATCGGGGTTATCGCGATTCTGGCCGCCATGTTGCTGCCGGCCTTGGGAAAGGCGCGCCAGAAGGCGCGTGACACCTCCTGCAAGTCCCTGCTCAAGCAATACGGGGCCGCCACAATCATGTACGCAGACGACTACGGAGATTTCTTCCCCGACATCCGCACCTACTTGACCAAGGAGTCGGGTTTCCCCGCCTATTTCACGGGAGGCGCACAACTGACGGAACAGCTCACCCGCTGCCCCGGCGACGGCGCCACCGAAAGGCTGGGACGTCTCGCCACCTGCACTCAGGGAGGCGTGACCATCAGGGTGTCCATCGGCGGAACGGTGAACCTCACCGACTCGCAGACAGCCACCAGGGTCGGCTATCAGCGCGTTGACCAGAACCGCAACCAGACACACGCCAGATTCCCCTCCAAACGCGCACAGTGGGTGGACTACCAGAACCAGAGCGACGACAAGAGTGTCACCGGCGCAGGGCTTTCCATTGGAAAGGGGTATGCCAGCGAGAGCGACGACTTGAAGGAATACGTGTTCCGCCATCCCAACAACACCTGCAACGGCTCGTTTGCCGACGGCCATGTCGGTGTCATCCGCCTCACGGCATGCGCCACAACCGACGGCGGGCACAACCTGGCGGGCACCTGGACTTTCCCAGGCAACCTCACCTATCCCTTCGGCCCGCGGCAGGCCGACGGATTTGGCGGTCTCGAAGCCCTGCAAGACCAGGCCGGAGTCAGTTTCTGAAACGGAAGAGGAAAACAAGATGCACATAGAGTTGACCCAAGTCAAGAAAAACTATCCAGGCGGCGTGGTTGCCGTGGCGGGGATAGACCTGGCTGTGCCCCACGGCCAATTTTTGGCGGTGACGGGGGCCAGCGGGTCAGGAAAGACAACCCTGCTTCACCTGATGGGCGGACTGGCACGCCCCAGCGGCGGAGACGTCAGAATCGATGGAACCGACCTGAACACGCTCAATGACCGGGAGTTGACCCTGTTCCGCCGAAGCCACATCGGCGTGGTGTTCCAGGCGTTCAATCTCCTGCCGACGCTGACGGCGGAGGAGAACATCCTGCTTCCCATCCTGGCCGGACACGCCGGTCTCCCCCAAGGGAAACTGACCAGCGCCCTGAACGCCCTGCTGGAGCGGCTGGGACTTCAGGCACGTCGGCGCCACTACCCGGACACGCTGTCAGGCGGCGAGCAGCAGCGGGTCGCCATCGCCCGCGCACTGCTTCTGGACTATGCCACCGACAGCCACGACGGTCTTCTGCTGGCGGACGAACCGACGGGGAACCTTGACTCGGAAAACAGCCGAAACATCTGCCGGCTCCTCCGTGAACTCTGCACCGAACGCAGGCACACCATGGTTGTCGTGACCCATGAGTCCACGGTGGCCGACTGGACTGACCGCGTCATCACCCTAAAGGACGGCCTGCTCCTTTCCGACCACAGGGCAACGCCAAAGGAGAATTGACCGCCATGACCATCCTGCCCACGCTGATATGGCGCGATTTCACGCGGCAGCGCACGAGCGTCCTGTTCACCTTCTTCGCCATTGCGGCTGTCTCCTGCCTCATCATCTGGTATGTCGCCAGCATCGACACAGCCTCCCTCGCGCAGAGCAACGGCATGGAAGGGTATTACGGCAAATACGACCTGGGTCTTTATGCGGAAAGGGGGCTGGACGACTCCGCCATCCTTGCCGTGGCCTCCCATTCCAACACGGCCCTCGCATCCTTCGCCAGGCAAGCCGACGCCACCATGCAGCTAACGGGATTTGACGCCGCGTTGATTCCCACGGGGATGGGAGACAGACGGTCGCCGACGCTCATCGGACTCACAGACCAGGAATCGCCGTTTGAACTGGAGGAGGGACGCTGGGTCGCCGGCCCCGGCGAATGCGTCGTCGGCACGTCCGCCGCCCATTTGCTGACCGCCGTCGCAGGACAAAGCGGACCGGGGCGACAGCTTCGTCTGGGCGACAGAATCAAGGTAAGACCCATTCCACGCGATATGGACGCCGCAAGAGGACGGGGGAGAGGAAATGTCACCGCATCCAACCAGGCCGAGACGGTCTTGCCGCCAGCTGAACGGGAGACAATCCTCACGGTGGTGGGTTTGGTGAAGCAGAAGGTTGTTGAACGGGGCACTCAGGCCAGCGGGCCATTCGCCTTTGGCTTCGGCGTGGGAATCGGCGGAAAGCCGATGGGGGCCAATGCAAGACCCCCCGCGCCGACGCCTGGGCAAAAGGGCTCGCCTCCGCCACGCCGCCCTCGTCGAGGGCCGTTTGGTGTACGTGCGACTGGCCCGATTGCGCCGTCGGTGTATGTCTCGCTGCAAGAGGTGGAGCGCATTGTCGGAACGGGCAAAGTCAACCTGGCCTTTGTCCAGTTGGCCCGAAAGGGAACGGAGGAGAGGTATTTGCAGGAACTGGAGGCGGAACTTGGCTCGTCCCTGGCGGAGTTGGGAATCACGCCGAGCGACACCCGTCCCCCAAAACTGGAGTCAGGCGGAGGAGCGGACGCGGACAAGTCGGTGGTGGCTCAGGCCTGGTCAACCATTGCCATTGTCATCCTCGCCTCCCTGTTCATCATCTTCACCACATTAAGCCTGGGGGTGTCGGAGCGGACACGGCAGCTCTCCCTGCTGCGCACCATCGGCTTCACGAGGGGGCAAGTCGCCCTGCTCATCATCTATGAGGGGATGGCATTGGGCATACTGGGGTGGCTGGGCGGACTGGCGTCAGGCTGGCTGCT
The DNA here is from genome assembly GCA_017431185.1 of Victivallales bacterium. Next base: position 7,556 of record JAFRLP010000650.1, read on the forward strand.
GCTGACACTGCTGACCAGGCTCAAAACCGGCGTATTGCCCATTGTCACCATCCGTGGCGAGGCATGCCTGTTCGCCCTGGCGTGTGCCTTGCTGGGAGCGCTGTTCGCCTCCCTGGTGCCAGCCTGGCGCGCCACCAGGGTCGCGCCTGGCGAATCGCTGGCGCGCACTGCCCCCAGGCTCTCTCGCCGCAAGATGCTGCTGGCTGGCGGAATCGGCGCATTGCTGTTGGCCTGCATCCCTGCGATGCTGCACTTGCCAGCCATGCCAGACAACGTGAAACTCGCCTGTTTCTCCACCCTGGGCACTCTGTTTCTGTTTTCGGGTTTTCTGCTGCTTTTTCCTTCGGTCATTGGCTTGACGGAGGATCTCTGCGGTCCGCTCCTGGCGCGTGTGTTCGCATTCCATCCCCGTTTTCTGGCCAACGTGCTGACCACGAACTGGGTACGCACGCTCTGCACGGCCATTGCGATGTCCATCGGCCTGGGGCTGTTCACGGCCATCCACATCTGGTCAAACTCCATGCTCGCCATGTTCCGTGTGCCCAAATCCATCCCGGATGTGCTGGTGCGTCTGCAGGAGTCCGCCGTCTCCCCCCAGGCCGCCCAGGAGATTGCCGCCTACCCCAGAATCGCCGCGGACGGCAAACGGTTCATGCGTGTGTCCGTGGCACAGCCTGAACTGGACGACGGCCTGGGAACACGTCTGCGCGGCAAAGGCTCCATGGCCGCCAATGCCGTGCTGATGGGGGTGGATGCAGCACCCGCCTGGGACCTGGACGCGCCCATGCTCGCCCTGCGTTTCAAGGAGGGCAGCCGCCAACAGGCGTTCAATGCTTTTCTCTCACCCGAAAACCGCCCCTGCGTCATTCCGGAGACGCTGGCCCAAAACGGCAATCTTCATGTGGGCGACACCATCCGCCTGCGCAAAACTGCCCGACGCCCCAAGGAGCGGCGCACGCCCGACAAGGGCGGTGACACGACTGCCGCACCTGCGGACTATGCGGAATACCATGTGGTGGGGGTGGTCGATTTTCCCTGGACCTGGTTCTCCAAATGCTCTGGCGTAAGGGTCAGTTCCGGTCGCACCGCAGCCGTCATCTTTGCCCCGTTCACTCCTCTGTTGCAGGATTTCGGTGCGCTGGACAATGAATTCTTCTGGTTCAACACCGTTGCCGGCACACGCTACGCCGACATCGAGGAGCATATACGAAAAATCGCCAGGCGGCACGCCCGGCTAAATCCACTCTCACGGCTGCTGAAGTCCTTCTCGGGAGGGACCTTGTGGGACTCTGGAATCAACCGCCATTTTGTCCAGGTCAGTTCCAACGAAAGCCTCAACAACTCCCTGAACTTCCGTGCGCTGGGAGTCATCAAGGCAATGACCCGAATGCCTTTGCTCGTGCTGGCATTCTCCAGTCTGGCGCTGCTCAACGCAATGGTGGTCTCCGTGCACACACGTCGCTGGGAAATGGGAGTGCTGCGCGCCTGCGGGGTCACACGCTGGGGGCTGGTGCGGGTCATCCTGTCGGAGGCCATGCTCATTGGGTTGTGCGCCTGCATCATGAGTTTTCTCTTCGGCCTGTTCTACGCCTGGTGCGCCACAGCCCTTGTCGATTTCGCACCCATGTTCGGAATCATTGCCCCTCCCCTCATCATCCCCTGGGCGCAACTCGCCACCGGCTACGCCCTCACCATCCTGCTCACCATTGTCGCTGGGACATGGCCGGCCTGCCACGCTGGCGCGTCCGACATCGCTGAACTTCTTGCAGGGCGATGACGCGCCTTCCGCAAAACGCCGACACCGGAAAACAAGTCCGTGTCTATATTCAGAACACCTGGCAATTTCAATCCGCGAGGCCTGAAGGCCTCGCGGGCAGGTTGGGGTCTCACGCTGGGCACATCATGCCCTTGTGGCAAATCTGAGGCGCCGCGCGGCAACAGTAATGCCTCACCATCTGATAGAGGCCAGACGCCGTATTGACCAGTATCAGTGAGTGAAGGATTACCGGCAACACAGGCGGGGGGAGTGAATCGTCGCCACACATCTTTGAAATCTAAAATTCCCACGCTATAGTAATCTTGTCAGCCAATTAGTTCAAATGGTTGACTGCGTTATGACGTGACGCAGACCAGGGGGTCTCCCCTGTTCAAGCGCCGGCACGTCCCGGACTGAACCGATTTTTGATTGCATCCACCTACAGCAAGAAGGAAGGAAATGGAACAGTTACTCATCGCGTTCGTTGTCTTTTTCGGCATGATACTGATCATGCTGCTCATTGCATTGCTTATTAGCGTCCTATGCCTGAGGACCTCCCTTTCAGAGCTGAAAAACACGGTAAGGCAGATCGCCCTGGCCCTGGCCTCCAATCCAAAGAACCCCGTGAAACAGGGCGGCCAGGCAGAGCCTTGTCAGGAGAGCGCCGCGCCGGCTCCATCGGCTGCAACCGCACCTGCATCGCCATTTGAGACTGCGATTCCGCCGCCGCTGCCGCCTGTCTTCCAAATCACGCCGACGCCACCAGCGCCCAAGTCCCCGACGCCACCCAAGGAGAACGCGAAGGAGGAGCCCTTTGCGACACCAGGGCAATCGGCAACGGCGGACGAGCAAACGACTTCCGGACTGGATGGACAGTGTGTGCCGCAGGGCGAGCCGACCGCATTCGAGCACCGCATCCGAATGTTGCGCAATTGGTTTTTGTATGGCAGGACGGAAGGGGTTCCGGCAGGGGAAGACGTCGAAAGGCTCATGGCGACCACCTGGCTGCTCCGATGCGGCATCCTGGTCATCCTGTTCACCTCCGCCTTCCTGCTCAAACTCTCCATCGAGCGCGGAATCCTTGCGCCGCCAGGGCGGGTAATCCTCTCCTACCTTGCGGGTGCCTCCGTGCTTCTGGCGGGACTGACCAGGCGCATGCGGCAACGCTACTGGAGCATGGGGCAGGCGCTGTGCGGCCTCGGTCTCGGCGTGTTCTATTTCAGCAGTTTCGCCATGACCTCCATGTACCATCTGGTCTCGGCCACGATTGGCGGCGCCGTCATGTGCCTGACAACGGTCACGGCGGGGGCACTTGCCGAACGGCTGGACTCCATCTCCATCGCGATGGTCGCGATGGCCGGCGGCTATGCGACGCCGCTGCTGCTGAACACAGAAGCCTGGAATTTCCCTGGGCTGGCGGCCTATCTGCTTCTCCTTGGACTGGGAGTGCTTTGGCTTGCCATTCGCCGCAACTGGCCACCGCTTTCCTGGCTGGCGATGATATTCACATACGGGATATACTGCCTGACCATCAGCACACGCTACGCCCAGGGGGACTTCGCGGTCTGCCAGACGGCCCTCGTCCTCTTCTTCATGCTATTCTCCACCACGGTCTTCATCCACAATGTCCGCAGAAACATACCCGCAACCGCGCTTGAGATTTTCGCCCTTTTGGCAAACAGCGCCATTTTCTTTGGCATATCGTGGCGTCTCATCGGCAAAGTGAACCATGGAGAAAGGCTTCTCTTTGCGCCACTCACGCTCGGCCTCGCCGCATACTACCTCCTCCATGCCGCCGTCCTGGCCAGACGAAGGGAGACTGCGCCGCGAAACCTGCTGCGAATCTTCTGCGCCCTCTCTGGCCTCTACCTCGCCTTGACCTTCCCTGTCGTCCTATCGGAAAAATGGCTCGCATCCGCCTGGTCAATGCAGGCGTTCACGATGCTCTGGCTCGGATACCGCATGGAAAGCCGCCTGCTGAAGAACTGCGCCTGGTGCCTGTATGCCATGACCATTGGACACCTTGCCGTCTGCGATTTCTGGTGCTTCCGCTCCATGGCTCTCTCCGCAGGGGAGACCACCTGGCAGGAGCTCGTCTCCCGACTCTTCCAGTACCTGGTGCCCGTGGCGAGCCTTGCGGTCGCCGCGCGCCTGACCACCAAAGCCAACGAGAGCCAGGCGGACAGCACAGACCAGGGGCCTCCGCCCGCATTGGGTCTGGAGTCAGGGTCTCCAGCCGAACTGCTGGCCGGCGGGCTGCTGGGGCTGGCCTTCGTGGCGCTGTTCCTGTTCCTGCTCCTGGAGGAGGCCCTCTGCCTCCGTGCCAACCGCATCCATTGGCTGGCCGGCGTCAACCTGGTCTGGGTCGGAGGGTGCATGGCCGCGCTGCAGATGCTGAAGCGGCGCATGGAAGGATGGTGGCAGGCCATTCTGGCAATCCTGCTGGGCGCCATTGTCATGCGCAGCGTCTCCGACTTCCTCAATCCCCTCTTCTGGCGCTGGGACACCCCGCAGTTCCTTTGGGGAGACTGCATCGGCGCGTTAGCCAACACCTCCGTCCTTGCGATGGGATTCGCGCTCTGCGCCCGTCAAATGCCGAAGGGGCGGATGGAGCAAACCATGGGGCGCGTCTGCCAACTCGCCTGGCCTGTCCTGCTCTTCGTTCATCTGACGCGCGAATGGAGCATCATCATAAAATACAAACTGCCGGGCCTCACGGGCGGCGGAGTCTCCGTCCTGTGGGGGATGTTCGCATTCGCACTGGTGTTCAGGGGGCTTAGGAAACCCAGCCGCTGGCTGCGATACCTTGGCCTCGGCCTGTTCACGGTCGTGGTCTGCAAGGTGTTCCTCTTTGACATGGGCCACCTGGACGCCCTCTATCGTGTGATGGCGTTCTTCCTGGCCGGTGCGCTGCTGATGGGCGCTGCCTTCGTATATCTGAAATTCTGGCATAACTCCAATTCCGGCGAAAAGGGAGCCGGAAAATAAAAAGATTTCGCGGAAAGAAACTTGACAAACTGGGACAGGAGTGGCATATTGTCAAAATTGCGCATCGGATGCCCCTGGTGCCATTTCCTTCCCCCACAGCCCCGCAAAAAAAATGAGTTGGATTGACTACCTGATTGTCCTGATTCCCGTGTTGATTGTCATTTGGGCCGCACTGAAGACCCAACGCTATGTGAAAGGAGTGTCGGATTTTCTGGCGGCAGGGCGTGTGGCACGTCGTTATGTTCTATCCGTGGCATCAGGCGAAGCGGCGGTGGGGCTGATATCCGTCGTGGCCAATATGGAGATGCATTATAAAAGCGGTTTTGCGCTCTCCTTCTGGTCTGGCCTGATGACCCCCATCTCGCTGATTCTGTCCCTGGTCGGCTTCTGCACCTTCCGTTACCGTGAGACACGCGCCCTCACGATGGGACAGTTCTTCGAGATGCGCTACAGCAAGAGCCTGCGTGTGGTGGCGGCAATCATCCAATCCGTCTCTGGCATCGTCAATTACGCCATCTTCCCCGCCGTCGGTGCTCGTTTTCTGATGTATTTTCTGGATTTGCCAGTCTATTTCACCTTCCTGGGCGTGAAATGGCCTACCTTCGGCGGGGTGATGGC
>JAFRLP010000651.1 GCA_017431185.1 Victivallales bacterium
ACTCGCATCTCCATATCCGTCCAGGCCAGGGCGATGTGGTTCCATTCCCCTTGCTTGAGATGGTCGGCCGGCAGTTGCGCGATGACCTCCCTCTTTGTGTCCATCTTCATACGGAAGTCCAGAAGCCTGCCAGTGCCGCTGCCGTTGACATAGTACAGGAGCAACTGCCAGGTGTTGCCAAGCCCGCCGTCCAGGGCGACGATGGGCAGGAAATTGACCTGGGCCTCCCCCCAGTCCACGGGACGGAGCCAGAAGGAAAGCGCCCCCTTGTTGATGTCGATGGCCCCCAAGGATGGGTAGCTGAGGGTGTTTTTTTCCAGGCGGAGAGCCTGTCCAGCCACTCCGTCCGTGAATTGCGCCGTCTTGTCCGTCTGCCCCTGGATGGGGGTGTGGCTTGTCTCCAGGGCAATGCCCTCTTTCTCAAACGAAATCGTGCCGATGCTCTCGGCGCACAGGCACGCAGTCGCAAGCGTGACCAAAGCCAGTGCAATTGCTCTTTTCCCTTTTCCAAATATGGCATGAACTCCTTATTTGAGATGTTTTAGCGTCCGACTTTATTTGCATCAAAGGAACCGTCGAGTTCCGCGATGTACTTGAGGTTTTCGTGGTACCAGCCGTAGTCCATGGCGCCGTTTCCGCAGACATAGTGGTTGACGCCCTTTGCCGCGCCAGAGAGCTCCCAGCGGATAAGCCAGAGGTGTCTCTTGCCACGCATGGCACGGACTTTTCCCAGGATGGCTGCCTCCCCGGGGGCGACATGGAACTCTCCTGCGAGCAGAACCTCCCCGCTTCCCGCTTCCTGCATGGAATAGCATCCCTTGGCGCATTCGGACGAGTCGTTGACCGCGACGACCTCGCTATGGAAGGAATGTGGTTCGCGGCACATGATGCAGAATGGTCTTTGGCTTCGCTTGAGATAGTGGTATGAGAGCTTTGGCTTGAAATAATAATCCACTACGGAGTCGGAAAACTGGGGCCAGCAGTCGATTAGGTTCCACCACAATATTCCGCTGCAACCCGCATCGAGTCGGGCCTTTTCCACAAAATATTTCAGGGCTTCGGCTTGCAGGAACTGGCTTGCTCTCGCGAAATCCTCTAGGGAGGTGTCGATGACCTTGCCGTAGTACTCCTCCTGCTGCCTGCACATCAGTCGGTTCCGTCCGTGCCGAATCCCCTTTACTCCGAATGCGTTCGAGCAGTGCAAGTCCCACTCTTCGTCCAGAGGGTCGATGTGCCAGTGTTTCTCCGTAATGAAACGCCGTATGGAGGATGCGTTGGGTGCGCCGTGCCAGCCGATTTCGCTGATGAACTTTGCACCGCAGTTGTAGAATTCGGATTTGAAAACTTCTCGGCTGCCCCACAGATGCCTTTCCGGCATTCTGCGAAAGGCGGTGAACAGCGCATCGAAGCCGACTGTCGAGAATTCATCCCAGACCTCCTCCGCCATGTATGGCGAACTCGGCAGGTACGGTCTGTATGGATCCAGTCGCAGCAGCAGTTTAGGCAGCACGTCCCTGGTGATTCGGTTGGTTCGTGGCGGGATGCCGTACACGGCGCTGGTTTCATCCCCTTCGTTGTCCCCGCACCAAAGTGCCAGCGATGGATGGCGACGCAGACGCCTGACTACCTGGGATGCCTCCCTGGCAAAGCAGTCGGCATAGCTGTCAGTATGTGGCGGCACGATGCAGGCGAGCATAAAGTCCTGCCAAACCAGTATCCCGTTTTTGTCGCAGTAGTCATAGAAGGCGTCCGCTTCGTAAACACCTCCGCCCCAGCATCGCAGCATATTGCAGCCCAAATCCTTGGCCATATCCAGGATGCGCGGAAGTCTTTGCGGATCTCTGGAATGCAAAGCATCTGCCGGGACATGGTTCGTCCCTCTGATGCGGATTTTCACGCCGTTTACATAGAATGCGAACTGCCCCTGTTCCCTTTCATTCAATTCTGTACGTCGCAACTCCAGCTTGCGGAGTCCGCAGCAGCCCTCCATGCGTGCGATCTCCCTGCCGCTTGAGTCCTTCAGAACACCAGTCAACATGTAAAGGGACGGCTCTCCATACCCGCTCGGCCACCACCAGACAGGGTTCTTGACCTCGAAAATGCAATATCCCACGCTGGAAGCCGCAGGAACCTCCACCTCAAAGGAAGACGTATCGCAATGGCCTCGGACCTGCAATGCCAGGCCGCGCCGGTCGCGTTGGGTTGTCGAATAGCGGTAGTGGAGCTTCAGCACGGCGGTGTCGGGCGTGGACAGGGGCAGTGTCTGGACATAGAGTTCTTCCAGGCGGAACGCCTCGTCCTGCTTTTCCAGATACACGCCTTTCCAGAGTCCGCCCAGGTTCAGGCATGGAGCGATATCCCATCCCGAAGCATGGGCTGGCTTGCGTATCGGCAAGGTGGCTGCCGTGAACTGGTAGCCCTCCGACAATGAACTCAGGTCCTCTTCCATAGGCATGACGGCTGGCGGGCGGATGCGGACTGCAAGCTCGTTGGCGCCGTTTTCCTTCAATACGACCCTGAACCTGTGGCTGATGAAGGCATTGTCGAAGACTCCGACCTTCTCTCCATTGAGGAAGAGTTCGCCCAAGGTGTCCACCCCCTCGAAGACAAGCGTGCATTCGCTCATGTCCGGCGGGGTGTCGAACTCCCTTGCATACCACCATTCATGCAGGCTGTATTCCTGGTACTCAAGGGCATTGGAGCCCACAAAGGGGTCGCCTGCCACGCCAGCAGCCGCCAGATCCAGCTCGATGTTCCCTGGTACCATGCCGACAATGGGCTGCCGCCCCGACAACTCTTTCGGGCTGGTCATCTCGGGGAGGTCAGGCGGGCAGCCATATAGCCGCCACTCGCCGTTCAGTGAATACGTCTTCATGAAGCTGTTCTTCTCGTGAGGCAATTGCAAAACCACCGCCCAACGGCCAAAACGCCGCAAGCGAGGGCGAAGAGCGAAAACGAAGCGTGGCGACCACGCTGAGTTTGAGCGATGAGGCTATCGCGCCGCGCCGTGAAGGCGCGGTTGGGATGAGAGTTTTGCAATCGCCTCTCGGGTGCGAAGCACGACTGGTTTCCGCATTCTGTCAATCGGCAAGGAAGCTGTCGTGGTCTTTGTGTCCATAACGCTCCTTGGAGATGTAGAGGCGCAACATATTATACCCGTATTTGTCCAACTGGTAGTCAATGGGGACAAAGTTGGCCATTTTGGCGGACTTCGCATTGCCGCTAAGATACCCTATGTTCATGCAGGAGTTGTGCCGCCAGTCCAGAAAACCCGACTCGGTGTTCCATTGTCTTGTCATCACCCATGGGGATAGGTTGGTGTTGATGGTGGAGTATTTCCCCTCCCAGAATATGCCACACCCCGTATGATGCGTGATTTCACTCAAATTGATGCTTCGCTGGTTGTTGTTTTCATCGGCCAGCAATTGTTTGTTGCAGGCGTAGTTCCCGAACATGGCCGCCCAGTTTCCATTGGATTTCTCTCCCCAGCACCAATTCGCTGATGGGCAGACGAAATTCATGTACACACCGCCGATGATTTTGTTCGGGAACGTGTGGTCGTTGTCCAGCGGCGCAGGTATGTTTCCTGCCATATATGGCACCAGGTCACGCGTTAAATATTTGGAGACTGGGAAAAAGTCCTCGTTGTCCTGCAGATACATGTTCAATGACAACAAAAGCTGCTTCTGTTTGTTCAAGCAGGAAATCGCTCTTGCCTTCTCCCGCGCCTTGCTCAAGGCAGGCAGCAGCATGGAGGCGAGTATGGCGATGATGGCTATCACGACGAGCAATTCGATGAGAGTGAAGAACCAATGCCGAAAATGTTGTTTCGAGTTTTTCATCATGATTGTGTCTTGATTGGTTTTCAGATGGTGGAAATTCTGCAGGATGCTCATGGAACAAATAAGTTACACGTGTAAGTCTATGGTGGTGAAACAGCCGGAAATGGAAATCTTTCTATCAAGGGAGTGGGGGCAACCACTCTATCGGCCAAGGAACAGCCTGCAAAAGGCAAGAGGTCGAAGAACGAGACGGATGCGCTAGTTTACACGTATATTCTTTGGAGTTACACGTGTATGTCAGTATTATACCATTGTTTTACAAAAAATCAAGAGCCACGTCTCTTTTTTTTCACCCTCAACCAAAAGTCTAGGGATAGTGTGGAATTGTGCCGTGTTTTAATTCCAGGCGTTTTCCGGCCAGGCGGAGGGACGGGGCAATAGGCGACGTGTGGCTTCGGGAATGGCAAGCCTGTCAAGGGCTCCAGTGGCATTTCGGTTAGCCGCTGGCGCGTAGAGTGGCATACCAGGAAAACATTGGGTTCGGAGTTGAACGGGGATTTGGCCGTCCTGCCCGCAAAGCACGTGAAAGTCGGACGTACTTCCTGAACTTGGGAAAATGGCCCAGATTTCCGTCGGAGTGCTATTGAGGTTCAGGCGTGGCGCACCATTCTTGTCCAGTTCATAGACTCCGACCTGCCTGACCTGGGTGGTGAGCAGGTAATGAAGCAGATTGCGGCTGGCCGCAAGCCGTGCCGTGAGAGTGCTCGGTGAAGGACTGGTGGCGATGGCGTGCTTTAGGTCTTTCTCCGCCTTCTGGACTCCCAGGTGCTTTTCGTTCATCCACGGCACATCCGTGTTGATGGGTGAGACGGCTGTGGCCATCTCCTGAAGTTCAGGCAAGAGCACGGCGCAGTTTTCCTGGAGAATGGCCAATAGCCGTTTGATGAGCAATGCTCGCAGGACTGGTTCCACAGTGGTGTCCCTGAATAGAATTTGCAGCGCATCCAGAAGGAAATTCGGCATGGAATTTGCCGAGGCCCCCTCCGCCACAAGCCGGAACAGGAACTTGGCGTACTCGCAGCGGTTATCCTCCTGGTTCCTGCCCATGTCGATTTGGTAATTGCGTGAGTCAAAACGCTCTGGGAAGGCTGCCTGGGTGTGCATGAGAACGGGCGCCCCGTCCTCATCCGGTGTGTGATAGACTTTGCCCCAGTAGATGACGAAGGGCGCGCCGTCGGCGTCTTTTTCGTTGCGCTGCTTGAGGGGCTCGGACAGGTAGAGGCGCCGCCAGGAGTCCCCGTTGACGGGACGGTATTTGATGTAGTAGAGCGACAGCAGTTCAGGCTGCTGGGTGAGCAGGGCATTGAGTTGGTTGCGCATCGTCTTCTCGGCGGTCAGTGACTCCAGCTGGTTGCGCAAATCACTCTCCCAGACGGTTCCATGGGCTGCCCCGCTGGCCAGTTCCTGAAGGTAGGTCTCGTTGCTCAGCTGCGCCTCCTTCAGGGAGGCCAGCGCAGTGGCTCCCGAATAGAGGCTGAGATGATCGAGGAGCCGCTGGTACCCGTGGATAAACGGGTCGTTTGGTGGTGCTGTTCGTAGGTATTCGGTGAGCAGATTGCGCCATTGCTCCAATGGAATCGGATAGGTGGACAGCGTGCGCTTGAGCCGTGCCAGTTCGTTGCGGTTTGCCGTTTGTTTCTGGATGCGCTCCTTCATGGAGCGCTCCCAGGCATCCAGCCGCTCCACGACCGCCTGCAAGGAGTCCCGTTCCGATTCGGACGCGGTGCGGAGATAGGGGGCGACACGCGAAACCTGCGCGCGCAGTTCCTGTAATTTGGCCTTGTCCTGGTGGGCATTCTCAAAAGGCGCGCTTTCAACGGCCGCCAAGGCAGACTCGATGGACGCAGTGACCAGGTGTAGTTCCGTGTTGGCCCGGTTGACCCGCTCGCGTGTCCAGCGCTCCCAGCCTGAAATCCAGGCGTTGAGGCGAGTCATGGCGCTCTTGTCCAGTTGACGGGCCAATGCGGTGCTCTCCTGCACCAAGGTCTGGATTTCCTCGGCGGAGCGCCCCTGATACTGGCTGGCCCGC
>JAFRLP010000652.1 GCA_017431185.1 Victivallales bacterium
GTGGTACAGCCTCGCCTGGTTGGTCAGAAGTCCGTCGCAGATTTCCCTCAGGGAGTCCTTGCCGGTGATCTGCGCGTACAGGCAGGTGAGGAACTGACGCCAGGCGGTGAAATGCTTGCAGTAGCGGTTGGCGCCGTTCGTCTCGATGGATTTTTCAAAACGATGTCGGGGTATGAACTGGAAAAGCTGGGAAAAGATGGTATTGTAATGCATGGTTCAAGGCAATGGTGCTTAAATTGAGTGGTTTAGCGATTCCTTAATTTAGCACCTTCCTTGAACTATTCATAGTCAAGTTGTTTTTTTATCGGACAGTAGTGGTTGATGCCCAAAACTCATTTGGCGCAATGATTAGAGAAAACTATGAAGTGAAATTGCGTTATGATGAATCAACACGCTCATGGATCTTGATTGACTTGAAGTTCAATTAAGAGCGTCTGGGAGTGGGCAAAAAATTAGGCTATGTTCCCCACAAGGGCACCTAATTGAAGTTCAATTTGTGGTGTGAACAGCGATTTTCATTATTTCCTACTAGCCACTTGTTCCCTGTAGGTACCCTCTTGGGGAACATAGCGTTACCGAAATTGTGGTCTCCCGACCAATATGAACTGGAACACTCAATACGGGAGACGAAAGATGGTGAATGAAGGGACAATACAAAAAAGCGACTTTCGGAAAAAACCACTAGGTCTATTCCAAAAGTCGCGATGAATGCAATTACTTGCAGCAGGCGGGCTTGGCGCAGCAGGTTGTTTTCGTTTCACAACAACTCTTGTGCGCTTTACAGCAACTACCCGTGGATACGCATCCTTCGGCAAAAAGAATAATTCCTACCAAAAGCACGACAATGGCGCACGCAGACATTCGTTTCTTCATGGTTTTTCCTTGGATTTGGTGGTTGGGATTGACTGAGGATTAGGGAACATCGCTCCAGTCATTGGAGTTAGACACGTCAGGGAAAAGATTGTTCCATAATTTACAACCATATTGGTTATTTTTCAAATCTGTACTCCACAACAGAGGGGATTATAACGCTATTTGCCTTAAAACTGGCCATCATTTTATATGATATTTACCAAAATCACTATTATGATGGTTGTGTTATGTTTGACCATGATTATATTAATATATTGTTCAATTTGCAGGATAGGAGAAGCAATGGTTACCATCAATGGAGAACAGGTCTCCGCCGCAGGGCGGACCATCGCCGAATACCTGGCTGAAAAGGGCTTTCCCCAAACGGGCATCGCGGTAGCGCTCAATGATACAGTCGTCCCCAAGAGCAAACACGGAGAGACCTTTATGAAGGATGGTGACTGGGTGGAAATCGTGCATTGTGTGCAAGGCGGATGAATCCATGCTTTTTATTTGGAATTCTCCAGCTGGCCAAGCGTCTTTCATCGCATCCAAAGTCTTTTCAATCAGTTCAGCCAAGAAGTTCAGCCTCTCTGGAGATGACCTCTCGCGAGCATTCCGCCGTGGTGAAGGGCTGGCGGTATTTCCTGCGCAGGCTCTTGATTTAGAGGTCTGCCACGATTTTTGACGGCAACCTGCGGACAGTCCGCCGTGCTTCTGCGGCGGTGTTCATCCGTCGAATACTCAAGACGAATGATGCTGCAACTGTTGGACAATCCACTGGAGGAAATAAAAAGTGAACTACGATTTCGACCAAGTTATTCCACGCAATCACACCAACAGCCTCAAATACGACTTTGCCAAGGAACGTGGAAAGCCAGAGGGAGTGCTGCCCATGTGGGTGGCTGACATGGATTTCCAGGCCCCTCCCGCCGTCCAAGAAGCTCTCGCTAACAAAGCTGCCCACGGCATCTTCGGCTATTCCGATCCTGACCAAACCTACTTCGACATTCTTGCGCAATGGTTCGAGACGCGACACAACTGGGCAGTCGATCCGACTACATCGGTACGCACGCCAGGCGTCGTCTTCGCAATATGCACATTCATCCACTGCCTCACAAAACCTGGCGATGCGGTCCTGATTCAAGAACCCGTCTATTACTGCTTCAAGGCGAGCATCCTTGACAACGGACGCAAGGTCATCGTCAACGAACTGTATTTCGACGGAAATCAATACCATATCGATTTTGAAGACTTTGAACGCAAGATTATTGAAAACAACGTGAAGCTGTTCATACTCTGCAGTCCCCACAATCCCGTTGGACGTGTATGGACACAAGACGAACTCGGGCAGCTGGCGGATATCTGCCTGCGCCACGGCGTTTTTGTTGTGGCTGACGAAATCCACGAGGACTTCGTGTATCCAGGGCACAGGCACACCGTTTTTGCCACACTATCCGGCGAGGTTGCGGAGAACTGCGCAGTCTGCACTGCACCAAGCAAGACCTTCAATCTCGCAGCCCTGCACAATGCCAATATCTTCATCGCAAACGCACAAGTGCGCAGAGCCTTTCAACATGAACTGGACGCGGAAGGCTTCAGCCAGTCCAACATCATGGGGCTTGTCGCCTGCCAGGCGGCATACCAGTATGGCGCGGAGTGGCTGGACCAGCTCATCGACTACCTCTACGGCAACATTGCCCTCATGCGTGAAACATTCCGCTTGAAAATGCCTCAGGTACGGCTTATTGAGCCTGAGGGCACCTATCTTCCATGGGTGGATTTCTCAAGCCTCGGTCTAAGCGTTCCGGATCTGGAGCGCTTCATCGTCGAGAAAGCAAAACTCTGGTTGGACGGCGGCACCGTCTTCGGCAAAAGCGGCGAGGGCTTCCAGCGATTCAACATCGCCGTGCCACGCTCAATTCTGCGCCAAGCACTTCTGCAACTCGAAGAGGCCTTTGATTCAGTATAAGGGATTAATCGGAATTGGGTGCGGGAGGAATTCCAATAATGATAATCCTCGCCACTCGCCCCTCACCACTAGCTTTCCAACGCCTGTCTAAGATCTTCAATGAGGTCATTGGCGTTTTCGATACCGACGGAGATGCGGAGGAAGCGGTCATTGATGCCGCGTTTGAGACGTTCGGCTTCGGGCACATCAACATGCGTCTGGCACATCGGATAGGTTATGAGGCTATCGACGCCGCCAAGACTCTCCGCATATTGGAAGACTTTGACTTCGCGCAGCAGTTTTCGCGCGGTATCGGGCGAATCCACTTCCATGGAAAGCATACCGCCGAATCCACTGCACTGACGCTTGGTTACAGCATAGCCAGGATGGTCGGGAAAACCGATGTAATAGACTTTCTTGACCTCTGGGCGCCGGCGAAGCCAATGGGCGATTTTCTCCGCGTTTCCAGCCTGCTTTTCAAGGCGCACAGCCAGCGTCTTGATGCCCCTTTCCAATAAAAAACAGTCAAACGGAGCCAGCCCGGCACCAATTGTCTTAGCATAGTAGCGGAGTTTTTCGGCAATTTCCTGCTTCTTCACCACTAGGAAGCCAGCCAGAGTGTCATTGTGTCCGCCAAGATATTTCGTTCCGCTATGCACGACGATATCCGCCCCCAACTCCAACGGACGTTGGAAAAGCGGCGAAAGGAAGGTGTTATCGACAATCAACAGGGCACCGACCGCATGGGCAATCTTCGCCACGGCGGCGATGTCCGTGACCTGCATGGTCGGGTTGCTGGGTGTTTCCACATAGATCGCCTTGTGTCTGGTTGAAGACACAAACGGACATTTTCAGGAACAGTCGTGTCCGTGAAATCGAACCGTATTCCAGCGGGCGTTGAAACCTGCCTGAACAAACGCAACGTGCCACCATAGAGGTCATCCCCGGCGATGACATTTCCTTGAGCTTCAAAGAGATTCATCAACGTCGCCTCGGCGGCCATGCCGCTTGCGAAAGCGATGGCATCCACGCCACCTTCCAATTCCGCAACTCTGGCTTCCAAGGCGGCTCGCGTTGGATTCTGGAGGCGAGAATAACTATATTCGGAATCCTTGTCCAGTTCCGAATGCACAAAGGTCGCCGACTGGTAAATCGGCGTCGCAATCGCACCATGGCCAGCCTCGGGACATCGTGCTGGATGAACGCATATCGTCTCTATTTCGTACATGGATTTCACCGTTAGAGTCAAATCTCGTATGTCAGGAATTCGCCGTTCTGGAATTCCACGTTTTCGTTGCGCTTGAACTGAAGTTCGGGCATTTTGGCGCTTACGCGAGTTTGTTCCGGAACCGATTTTGTGACAAACGCGTTGCCGCCAATCACCACGCCGCCGCTGATAACCGTCTCTCCGCCAAGGATGGAGGCGCCCGAATAGATTGTCACGTCATCTTCAATGGTCGGATGACGTTTCTTGCCTTTCAACTGTTGTCCGCCACGTGTCGAAAGCGCCCCCAGCGTGACGCCCTGGTAGATTTTCGCATGTTCACCGATTTCCGCCGTCTCACCGATTACGATGCCCGTCCCGTGGTCGATGAAGAAATATCTCCCAAGCTTCGCACCTGGATGGATGTCAATCCCCGTGACGCTATGGGCGTGTTCTGTCATGATACGCGGAATCAACGGAACGCCAAGCGCATACAGCTCGTGCGCAATTCGATTTACCATTGTGGCGTAAATGCCTGGATATGAAGAAATGATCTCATCACGGCTGAAGGCGGCGGGATCCCCTTCGTA
>JAFRLP010000653.1 GCA_017431185.1 Victivallales bacterium
GCAGTCCTTGGCGCAGACATTCCCCATCTCCACGATGCCGCGCAAGGCCACTTTCTTCCCAAGAAGTCTGCATTTCAATCGATAGGCCGCCTCGAACAGCGCATCCGTATTTTCAAGTGCAAGGAGTGTGCGCAGCTCATCTTGCGCGAGGCATCCTGGACTCTCCATCGACTTTGCAAGGAGTGTCTCTTCTGCCGTATTATTTCGGGAAACGGAGTTCATGTGTTTCCGCTCGTTGCGTCGATGATGGTCTTGTCGTGCGTCAGTGCGCCACGCTCTATGCCGTCCAGGATCATCGCCTTCGCTGCGCGGTCCTTCACCGACCCCGTCGGATTGAAGTACTCCGCCTTGGCATAGAGCTCCACGGCGTTCAGCTCGCCTTCAATGGACGGCAGTCGCAGCAGGGGCGTATTCCCCACCGCGTCGAATAATGTCTGCGCTTTCTTCATTCGCTTTTCAATCCTTTGTCTTGTTTATCGTCAAATCATTCCCGTTCAGTCGTCATGCTCCATATTTGGCGTATGCCTTGTGGTAGATCGGCCCGACATGATCGTTCAACGGGAAGGAATGAAGCAACCCCTGGTGGACAAAGGCATGGGCCGTCAAAAATGCCTCACGCACAGGCGCGTCTTTGGCCAGTTCCGCAGTCAGGCAGGCGGAGAAGGAGCAGCCTGCACCGTGTGTCCATGCCGTAGTGATTTTTTCTTCTCGAATCCAGAATGGTTCTCGACCATCGTAGAGCAAATCGACGCTCCTCCCGTCGAAGATGCGCGCCGCCTTGATGACCGTGTATTTCGGACCAAGGGCGCAGATGCGCCTTGCTGCCTCCAGAAGGTCGTCCTCGCCTTGGAAATCGGGCAGTCCCGACAGTTGAAGCGCCTCGAAGGTATTTGGTGTGACCACTTCCGCCAACGGCAGCAGGCTGCGGATCATCGCCTGTGTGTTCTCGGGGAAAAGCGGCTCTTTCGTTCCCTTGCATACCATCACGGGGTCGATCACCAGATGGGCGGGATGCACCTCGCCCAGCAACTCACCCACTGTCTCAATGATTTCGACCGTGGGCAACATTCCTGTCTTGACGGCATCTATGCCGTTCACGCCGGGAAAAACCGTGCGGAACTGATGGCGTATCATCTCCAATTCCACTGCTTTGACGATATGCCCCCATTCTTCCGGCGTCATCGCCACCAGGCAGGTCAGAACGCTCATCCCATAAATATCGCGCTCTTGAAACGTCTTGAGGTCGGCCTGGATGCCAGCTCCGCCGCTGCAATCCGAGCCTGCTATGGTCAATCCCTTTTTCATCGTTGTTCTTCCCTTGTTTGGATGCTCTTCTTGAAATCAAGTCTTCGAGGCCTTTTTGTTTGCAATTACACTACTAATTAAGTAGTATTTAATCAGAAAACAAACATACTATATACCAAAATTTCTGCTTCACAAATATAGACTACTAAAAAAGTTGATTTTTATTTATGATTGATTCAGGTCCATAGTGAAGATGTCACAGGTAATGCCCTCCATCGCCACCAGGTCTCATTTGTTAATCGGTGCTTCTGCGTTCTTTTTCCCTGGCGTCCAGGGCTGGCCAACCATTTTTCGTCCAAAGGTCGCCGCATTGGCCCCCTCCGTTCCCTCTCTGCGCTTTTCCTCTATAATCCCCACAAGCAGGTAGATTAAGTCCTGGATGTTCTGCGGGTAGGAGAACATTGGATCGCTGTTTGGCAGAATGTTCATTTGTCGATTTCCCTTGTTGGATTGTTTCTAAGGTTCTCTGTCCTCTCTGAGGCATAATTAAGCTCCAGACAAATGATTATCCAGTGCCATTCCCGCTTTAATGCCGGTTATTGCCGGTAAATCCTCCATTATCTCTGAACCATGGGCGTGAAACGCCGCCTCCGCAGCGTCAATCCGCCCTGCAAGCCCTGTCGGTTCCAACCTTCGGGACTCTTTTTTTGCCTGGAAACAACTTTTTTCAACAAAATTCCAAAATCCTTCTTCCTCCGACCCTGTTTTTCTTTAATACATCGGTGACGGGCAAACGAGACCCGAGAACAAAAACCAACCAAGGAGCACCGATGAACACAGGAAAATTCCTCACCATCCCCGCGGACGAGTACCACGCCGCCAGCAGGAGTGGCCAGTACATGTCAAGCCACCTTCTGGCCGACTTCCGCGAATCACCCGAACTCTATCGCCGCAAGACCAGCGGCGAAATCGCCGAGGCCGAAGGCCCCGCGCTGGCGCTTGGACGCGCCGCACACTGCCTCATCCTTGAGGGACGCGCCGCATTCGACGAGCAGTTCCTTGTCGCCGACGGTCCCGTGAACCCGAAGACAAACGAGCCCTACGGCAGGCCACGAAGGCATACGCCGACTGGCTGGGCAGC
>JAFRLP010000654.1 GCA_017431185.1 Victivallales bacterium
GCCGCTGAACTCATCTGCCAGGCAGGAATGTGCGCCCTGGAGGATGTCTCCTTCATCAAGGAGGTCTTGAAGATGCTGTTGCAGTTGAAGTCATACCAGCGAATGAAGGACTTGCTCCAGGCGCTGTCTCCGAAAATGACGAAGCTGCCATTGATTCGGTTGATGAAGGCATTTGCACTGGCATATACTGGCGACCCGCTCCAGGCGGAGAGCATACTGATGGAAAACGGCGGTCTTTCTGTCCCGGATATCAGGGAGGGGGAAAACTCCACTTCACAACTGTACCTGCATATCCAGGCGGAAAAGGCCAGAATCAGGGGAGAGGCTTTTGACGAGTCAATGGTTCATGTCCCCTATCCACTTGATTTGAGAATGTCCTGAAATCCAGTTTGGTGTCAAATTGAACAACAACACAAGAGGTGTCAGATGAAAAAGCCCCATGTTTTCACGCTCATCGAGTTGCTTGTGGTAATCGCGATAATCGCCATTCTCGCTGCCATGCTTTTGCCTGCGCTGTCCAAGGCCAGGGAGAAGGCAAGAGCGATTTTCTGTGTAAACAACATGAAGAACATGCATGTGATTACCATCAATTACGTTGACGACAATGAGGATTGGCTTCTTTACGGCTATGATAACCAAAAGCAATTTGCCATTTGGAGCAGTTGGGATGGCTATTTCTATGAAAGTGTGACAAACTTTGCCCAAAAGAACAGAACCCCGACCTTGTTGCGGGCAAATGAGAAAAGGCTTTCGCTTTTGCTATGTCCCTCCATGACGAGTGATTACGGACAAATTTTTGATGCATACAATTACACGACCTACAAATGGAGCACCGCGCTTGGGTATTACAGGAACGGCGAACCAGTGGATGTACCTGCGAGCAACGATGCCGCGAAGAAAATCAAGGGGAAAATAAGAAAGATTACCGGAATACAAGGTCCAAGCGCAGTGCCTTATCTGGGGGAAGGAAAAAGATTTGATTCCAGTAGTTTTATGACGACCTTCAGCAGTGGCTATTATTTCTCGTATTTGGGATATCCCCATTCCTACAAGGCGAATTTCACCTTTTTGGATGGGCATGTTGAGGTTCATGGCAACCCGATCAACTATGAATATGCGTATAAAGGGATTGAACCGTAATTCGGGCCAGCGGCTGAAAGGGGAAAAACTGCGAATCAATCGAAAAACATGAGGATGACCACGCTTAAAAACTACAGCATGGTACTTGCGGCGTTGCTGTGTCTCATGCCGCCGTCTTGGGCATTTGAATTTTCGCTTGGCCAAACAGAAGATGTCAAGCACCCAGATGGTATCGTCGGAGAAGTCAACTGGCGGCGTGGGATTTCCATTGAAGGGCTGGTTTCCGAACGAACCCAAAGGATGTCTTTGCGCAAAGGAACTGCTTTGCTTGCCAGGGACAGCCAATATCTCTACCTCGGAATCATTTCCGAGCTGCCAAACGCCACGGAAACGAAATTGACCATTTCTGACCGCGTTTTTTTCAATGTCACGTCTCCAACAGGGAAAGAGGTGGCTGTTGAACTCAACAGCAATGGCGAAGGATGCCTCTCTGCTGGGATGCTTCAGACATTCAAATCGCAAAAGGGCAATTACCATCATTTCATAGCCTTGCCCTGGCATTGTTTTGGCATCAGCGCCCCCGAAGCAGGAAGCATTTGGAAAATCCAGATGGGACGGCTGTTTCAAAGTCCGAATGAACGGGCCTTGCTCAATCTGAAGAGGCCTGCGCTCGTCCGAATGGAGGACGGCGTGCCTGCCCTTGACTTCAAGGTGGGAAAATCCTCTTGGACAACTGGATATTTTCCGCAGATGGTCTGGAAAATCAGGAACTTAAGTCCACAGACGATGGAAATTGAGGGAAAGGCAGAAATTACCTGGATTGGGAATCCCATCCTTTTTCACAAGAAAGAGAACCTTGCTGTCGGCGCGGCAACGGAATTCAGCCAACTGCTTTCTGGCGGCAGTGAAAACGACCTGCGTACCTGCAATATGGAATTCCAATTCAATGGCAAGCCTTTCTTCCGTCGAACCATTGACATGGGCGGGGCGGGAATCGCCTGGCAGACGGCTGGCGCGGAGGCGACTCAATTCAGGATTGGCGTTTATCCCTCCCTGGACACCGTCAAAGCCTGTGTGTCCAATCGGAATCCTGACCAGTTGAAGGATTTTGACAGCGCAGTGTTTCAGGTGGTGGATGACCAAGGGAAACGCTACTGTGAGAGCATGGTGCAGAAGGAGAAAGGCGTTTTCTATTCCGTCTGGCATCTTCCACGTCTGAAAACGGGGAAATATTATGTCACAGGGACGCTGCTGGGGGAGCGCGGAAAGGCAGAGCCTTTGGTCCGACAGCCATTCGAGTATCGGCGTTTTGAATGGGAAAACAATGCCATTGGTCTGGACAGAATTGTGATTCCTCCGTTTAAACCACTTGCCGTGGACCGCTTGAATAAACGGGTCAATGCAACCATGACAGGCTATGCATTCGGCAGGAAACTACTGGATAGCGTGACCTCCGAGGGCAAGGAGCTGCTGACCACCCCTGTTGCATTTTCCGTCAACGGCAAGGAGCTGTCGCTGGAGGGGCTTGATTTCATCGATACAGCCCCTGATCGTGTTCGGCTTGCTGGATCGGGTACTGTCGGGCCATTGAAAGTCAAAATACACTATGATATAGACTATGACGGCCTGGTGTGGGTTACCATGGATTTGGATTCCGGAAATTGGACACTCATCCACAGCATGTCACTGGAGATTCCCATGAAGAGCGAATATGCTCGTTTTCTTCATGCCACCTGTGCGCAGACTCGGAAGCATCCCAATATCGCGCTGGCCGACAAAGAGGGTGTCGTCTTCAGCAGCAGAACCGATGCCCCGAACAATTTTCTTTCCTACATCTGGTACGGTGGCTTCAGCAAGGGGCTTTGCTGGTGTACTGAAACGGAGAAGGAGTGGAGC
>JAFRLP010000655.1 GCA_017431185.1 Victivallales bacterium
ATCCAAGGCAAGCTGTTGACAACAATGACATTCTTGAAATAAACCCTAATTAATGCTCTTGGAACACTTGCTTTGAGCAAGGGAAACAGAATAACGACCTATGATATTAGGGTGATTTTATGACGTGAAAATCTGTGATCATCTGAATCATCTGGTCGCAAAGGTGAACGCCGTCGCAGATCATTTCCACATATACGTCATTGGCCATCAGACCGCCGCCAACCATGCCGAAGCGCAGATGATGCACTGGGGTCATGACATTGCAGAAGTGGGTCAGATGCTTCATCCCCGCCTGTCTTGCGGCCTCGAAGCACTCGTAGTCGGCTTCGCTGTGTCCGCCCGAGGGCATGATTCCACGTTCGCGCAACTGTCGGGTGAATGCCAGTCCGTTTGGCAGTTCAGGGGAAAACGAAACCTTCTTTACCGACGAAATCGCATTGAGTTCTTCCACCAGCCCAATCCGAGGATGCTGCAGAAATCTCGGATTCTGCGCACCTGCGCAGGAGGGATTGAAGAACGGGCCCTCCAAATGGATTCCCAGCAGGGATGCCCCGTCGGCCACGTTTTCCTTATACCATTCCGCCTGACGGCAG
Organism: Victivallales bacterium; assembly: GCA_017431185.1. Next base: position 594 of record JAFRLP010000655.1, read on the forward strand.
AGATTTCGGAGAGCGTCTTCGGAGACGCTCAACGACGTCGCCAGAAAGCCTGTCACGCCGTCCTGAAGTTTTCCTCGTCCGATGGTGGAAAAGGCCTCCTGGGAGCCATCGCAGAAATCATAATTCGAGCGGCCATGCGAATGGATGTCGATGAATCCTGGAACGGCAATCAGCCTCTGTCCGTTGATGATGGTGTCCGCAGTGTCTTCCGAAGCATTCCCGATTGCAGCGATGCGGTCGTTTTCTAGGAGAATGTTTCCCACGGGAATGTCTTTTCCTGGGGAGACAATTCGGCAATTTCGGATGAGGGTCCTCATAGAACGGCGTCGAGATTGATTTTGTCCGCAGTGTAGAGCAGCGTGAAGTCAGGATGACACAGCAGATAGGAGGCGGGCAGTTCTGGGGTTGGGCGGTTCTCTTTGAGCATTCGGGTCAACGGCGCCTCCTGCTCCGCGAAACAGGCCAGCAGCAACTCTGCTTTTGCAGCCAGAATTGGTTTCATGCCCGTGGTGGCGGCGAATCGCGGAACAAGTGTACTGTCTCCATTGGCGGTGACCTTGGTGTTCTGGTCTATCGTCTCCTGCGTCAACGGCAGCACTCGGGTCGGAAGTTGACCGTAGGCTTTCACGGAGATTTCCGATTCTCTGACAGGCTCGTTGAAGGCGATGTGGCCGTTGAATCCGATGCCGAGCAACTGGAGGTCGAGTCCTCCAGCCGCTTCAAGGTCGCGGTCGAATTTCGCGGGGTCGCCTGGGCCGGGAAAGTGTGCCTGCCCCTCCTTGAAATTCCGTGCGGGGGCGAATTTGCCGAAGAGTTTTTCGTGCATGTATCTCCAGTAACTGAGCGGATGGTCATGACTGACCGCATGATGCTCGTCAGCGGCATATTCATCCAGATTCCAGGTTTGGAGTCGGGAAAGGTCAATCCCGTCCTCGTTGAAGCGGTCCGCCAGAATCTGATAGAGTTCAATCATCGTGTTGCCAGTCGCAAGACCGAGATTGAAGAAGCCGCCCCGCTTCAGGACGGGTGCCACGGCACGGTAAATGATGTCCGCGCCAGCCACACTCATGGCATGATAATCGCTGACTTTCTGAATTTTCATGGCAGATTTTCCAGACTGTGGTTCTGAATAGATGCCCATGTTCACTCAACGGATGATGGTGGTTTCAATGTTCCAAGCCCGTCCAAGTGCAAGCAATTCCTCGGTGAGGTCCCCGTATGCCATCGCGTAATGGTGTTCCCAGCCGTTGTTGAGGATTTCATCGCGAAGTGCGTCGCATCCTGCGTCAAAACGGACTTTCAGCGGGTTGCCTCGGACAAACAGTTCCGTGTCCAGTCCCTCTCCTGTCGCGATGAGCAGACGGAACGAACTGCCGTCACGGGTTTCTCCCAGGCGGGCGAAGGTGACATGGCCAGGCTTCAGCGGGAATTCGCACACGCAGCCTTTGACGCCGCCACCGCCGACCGTGGAACTGCGGCGGATTTCGGGCGTGAACCCAGCCTTGCAAAGGGAACACGGGGCTGCCCCGCAATGCCACGCCACACCGTAATCGCCATCCAGTTTGATCAGGTCGCAGAAGAACGGAAGTTGTCCCGTGAGTTCCCGCATGGCGCTCAGCATGACCGCCGCGTACACGTCGCCTTCGCAGACCGCCATAATGCCGTGATTGCACAGATGCCCGACGGTGGAGCAGATGGTGATGCCGTACAATTCATCGGCAATCACCTCTGGCCAGCAGCGGATGGTGACGGCTCCAAGCATGTATTTGTCCATCATTTCCTGAACGGCGCCGAACAGCGCCGCTGACTTGCCGAACTGCGCGTCAGTCGGCCCGTCGGATGCGTGAAGCGGGGCATCCCCAAGCAGGATTTTCTGTATCTCGGCGAGTTTTTCCCGAGGCTGGTTTTTCGCCAGGGTCACCGCTTCCAGCATGGTCAAAGGAACCACCTCTGGCCCGATTTTGTTCCGCAGGAGCATTTCATCGCAATCCGAGGTGAAGAAACCAGGAACCCGTCCGCCGATGGAACCGATGCGGAACTCCCGAAGCATCGACAAGGTACGGGTGACTTTGACTGCGCGTTCCAGTTGCCGTGCGGTACACGGGTCGGTGATTTCGCCGTGGACGTTGAAATACGGGGTGTAGAGTTTGTGGAGAATATGGGAGTTCATGTTCGCCGCGCAGAATGAATTGGCGCGGAGACGCCCGCCGTTCGGGGGCGGCTCTGGGATGGACCAGAGCACCACTGGCGTGCGCAGGGTGCGGGCAAAGCGGGCCAACACGACCCCGAGTGAAAACGAGAGCAGATGCGCCACCACCAGATCGACCTGCTCTGCCCGACAGCGTTCCAGTTCCGCCATCGCGGTTGCCTCGTCCTCAATCATCTTTTCTCCGCCAACGACGGTGACTCCTGGCAGCGACTCCAGGAATTTCCGCGATTCTTCTCGGGCCTTCTCCAGTTCTGGATTTGTCCAGTTGACTTTCGTGACTGGGATGTATGCGACCTTCAGTTTCCGTTCCATGTCCTGCACTCCTTATCGATTTTGTTTCAAGAACTCATCAACTTGAGAACGGTTCGGGATGCCCGCCCGTCCGCCAAGTTGAAGACATTTGATTGCGGAGACGGCTGAGCCGAACCGCATGCATTCCATCAGATCATGCGTTTCCAGGTAGCGCACCGCGAATCCCGTATGATAGACGTCCCCCGCGCCCGTGGTGTCCACCGCATTGATTTTGAACGCGGGACAATGCAGGATTTTGCCGCCGTCCAAAACCATTGAACCCTCTTTGCCCATGGTGACGCCAGTGACTTCCGCGCCGACGTCGGCCAGTTTGAAAATCGCCTTGCGCAGATCATCCTGTCCCGAATACTGACGGGCAAACAGTTCCGAAGCGATCAGAATGGTCACATACGGCAGAAGTTCCCTCGTGCCGTCACGGAGTGTTCCCGCATCCAGCAGGACAGGTATGTTCTTGTCGCGCGCCGCCTTGGCTGCCGCCAGCGCACCCTGTGGATTGTGTCCGTCCAGATGCAGAATCTTCGCTTGACGGACCAGATGCAGATTCACTTCCTCCGCCTTGAGTTCGGGCAGCGTCCCGCGCGTCCAGGCAACGCTTCGCTTTCCAGTCGGGGAGTCTATCCAGCAATAGGCGATTGCAGAGGTGTGCCCCTTGCGAATCAGCATTCCCTCCGTGGAGACCTTTTCCGCTTCAAAATCGCGCAGAATCCATTTTCCAGGCTCATCGTCTCCAGCCACTCCGATGAAAGCCGCGCTCAGTCCGAGCCTGGCAGCCGCCACAGTTGCCGTGGCGGCTGGTCCGCCGCCCTGAACCAGATGCCTGAGCATCTGCACCTTGTTGTCTATCGGAATCTCTGGCAGCAGCGCCAGGTAGTCATTGCTGCAGAAACCCAGTCCGACAAAATCGCATTGCCTCATTGTCTTTGCCTCGTTTTGCCATTGCCTCCTAAAATTTAGCCGATAGACAGTGTAAATCAAGAGGAAATTATGAGAATATTTGAAATATTTTTTATAAATAATGAGAAATATTCAGATTTTATCAGAATTTTTCATTCCAGTGCTTGATTTCTGCGAATATCCAGGATATAGTAAAACAGATTCGGAGGTTCATCGGATGAAAAGTTTACGGACATTTGCGATAGTGGATTACCTGAAACAGAAGAAATACTGTTCGATTCAGGAACTGACCAGCCATTTCAAGGTATCTGGAGCCACGATGTACCGCGACATCGCGGAGTTGACGGCGCGTGACGTGGTGCAGAAGGTGCATGGCGGGGTTGCGCTTCTGGAACGGGGCGTGGCACGCAATCTCTCCTCCAGTTCGCCTTTTCGGGAACGCATCAGCAGGAACCGAGACAAGAAGGAACTGATTGCGCGCCGTGCGCTCAGCCGAATCGGCGAAAACGACATTCTCTTCCTGGACTCCTCCACTACGGTTTATTACCTCGCTCAACTGCTGGAGAAGACCTCTTTCTCCAATCTGACGATTGTGACCAATTCTGTCATGATCATTCAGAATTTCCATAAATATCCGTCGCATTATGTGCGAATCGGACTTGGCGGAAGTTACGACCTTCAACTTAATTCCTTTCTGGGACAGGCTACCTTGCGTGAGTTGGAATACCTGGAAATATCCAAGGCGTTCATTTCCGCATTTGGAGTGGACGAGGATAAAGTGACCACCAATCACGAGCACCATGCCAGCCTTCTGATGAAAATCCTGAAACTTGTGGGACAAAAATACCTGCTGGCCGACCAGAGCAAATACAACCGATGCGGCCTGTTTCGCATTGCTCCCCGCCGCGCTTTCGATGAAATCCTGACCGATTCCGATTAGGAACAGTACCGTCAGTTGTGTTGACCGCGGCGAGGACGCCGCCGCTACCTTTACTCGCTGATGCTGGCCAGAAGCCGTATTGGCCGCGCTCCGCGCGGTCAGTGTCTGTGCCTGAGGCGTTCCCGTCAGAGGCGGCTTTTCTTCTGCGATTTTGGCAGTTTCCCCATTGTTTTTCGGGTTAGACATGATATAATACTCTGTGCCGACGGATATTCTGCCGCCTGAAGATGAGGGCGACTATGCGGTTTTCCCGAAGATTGCGGTGCCCGCGCAGGCGCTTCAGCAATGGGATTGTGCCCCTGGCCTGCCCCTGACGATCACGCCGGAGGTTGCTGGCGGAGCCTTGTTCCGCTATCAGGGCGGGCGCGAAAGCGCTGTTCGTGTCAACACAACCCAGGTGGTATCCGTTCGTCCTGACGCAGTGCTCAGAATGGATTATCGATTGCGCAAGCATGAGTGGGACTACGGTTCGCGCATGGAGTTGCTGGTGGAATTCCTGAATGCCGAGGGGAAGCGGCTGGGATTGAAACCTGCGGACTCCAGCAACATTGTCGGCTATACTTCAATGCCCCTGTCGGAACTCTGCTATCCGACTGCAATGGACATGGACATAGACTATTTCAATTACATGAGGACGCCCGCCAATTGCGCAGGAATCCGCCTCTTGGTCGGCTTTGCTGGCAATGCCAACTCGGTGCATTTGAAGGAGTGGCGGCTGCGTGAGGTCAATCCCGCGCTGGAGCCTTGGTTCCTCCAGCCGCCATTGGGAAAGCAACTTCCCTATGACAAGTCGCCAGCGGTCTCGGATGATGAAGCGCGGCGCATTGTCGCGGCACGCCCTGCCAGCGTCTCCAGCATTGTCCGCAATGGCGACCTGCTGGAGTGGCACGTCAACGGTGAGAAACTCGCCCCCGCCATTCTGCATAATTGCAATACAGGCAGTTATGCCAGAGTCACCGAGTTCCGTCCTATCGGCTACCGTCTGTTCACAACCCCCGTTTTTCTGGGCAAACCGCTGTTTCCCGATGACTTTCGTCAAGTGTGGCGGGAGGACGACACGTTTGACATCTCGGCGGTGGAGACGGCTCTGCTGCGCGTGTTGCGCGAGGCGCCTGACGCGTACATCATCCTGACCATCATGGTCACGCCCAATGTCAAGTGGCTTCTTGACAATCCCGAGGAACTGCGCCTGGCGCCTGACGGGCTTCCCGAAATCCTGAAAAAAGCCCATTATACCTATCGCGGCTCCAAGGAGTTTCCCGCGGCGCCTGGCGAAACCTGGTCGCCCTCGTTCCATTCCGTCAAGTACCGTAGGGACATCGAGGATGTCCTGACACGCCTGATGCGGGAAATCGACAAAAGCCCGCTGGCCAAGGCCATCGCGGGAGTCTATCTTCTTGGCGGGGATGATGCGCAGTTCCGTGCCCCCAATGTGCCAGAAAATTCCCCGCTGGCCCTGGCAGCCTTCCGCCAGTTCCTGCGCGAGAAGTACGGCACAGCGGCGCTGACGGGCTTCTCCCATTGGGAAATTACCAGGGGACAGAGCACGTTGGGATTGCGGTTCGCAGATCCGCCGACGGCACGGAATTCTTCATTGGCCAGCCTGGTGCAATCACCCCGCAGTTGTTGCGGAACATCGCCAGGGCAGTCGGCGTGAAACCGCTCTCCGACCGCGAGGACCTGATGGTGCGCGGCGGTGGCTTGGTGGTCATCGGAGCCTCGACTGGCCCTGGCAGACGGCGGCTCCATTTCCCGCCCAAAGTGAAGGATTTGGAATGTCTCACAGGCCAGCCTATCCCTGTCCGAACGGACAGTTACCTGGAACTTGACCTTCAGTACGGCGAATGTGCGGTTTTCAAGTGCAAACCCTAAAAAAGGGCTTTGCCAGATTGCAAGGAGGCGAGAGCGGGCTATATTTTCTCGTGTGTCGTGGTTTCATTCTTCTCAGGAGAACAAAATGCCCATCTACGAATACCAGTGTCGGCAATGCGGACATCGATTCAGCCATCTGCATCGGCGTCTGAACGAAGCGGCGCCTGCGTGCCCCAAGTGCGGCAGTGAGGTCAAGAAGCTGTTTTCCTCCTTCAGCGCAACGACGGAGACCGCTCCTGGATGTCCCCATGCGGACAGTTGCCCTGCCGCAGGACATACGCACGGCCCGGGCTGCGGCTGCGGCTGCGGCTGCCACCACTAAACGCAAGGAGGTCTCGCCATGGCCAATGCACTTCCTACGCTTCTCTCCGACCAGGCTGCCTGGATTGACCACCGTCTGCTGAATGTCCATTACAACGAATACGCCTTTGAGGCGGAGGTTCCCGCCAGCCTGGAGGAGTGGCGGGCGCGCCGTGACTTCACGCGGTCGCAGGTCGCCCTGGCCGCCGGACTCAACCCCATGCCGACCCGGACTCCGCTGGAGCCGCGCATCTGGGACTCCTTTGCCACCGAGGGAATCGTCATCTCCAAAGTCCGCTTTGAGAGCATGCCTGGGCTGATTTGCACCGGCAATCTCTATCGCCCCGAACTCATTGGCAATCCGGCGCCGGGCGTCCTCAGTCCGCATGGCCATGCGCAGGCGGGACGTCTGCAGGACAACGAATTGGGCTCCGCCATCCGCAGGGCGATGATGCTGGCGCGCCTGGGCTTCGTGGTGTTCAGCTATGACATGCTCGGCGTGGTTGACAACAACGAAATCGTCCATTGCTGGCCGGAGGACGTTCGCCGCCAGGCCTCGCTCTACGGCGCGAGCCCCTTTGGACTTCAGACCTGGAACTCGCTTCGCGCCGTCGATTTCCTCTGCTCCCTGCCGGAGGTGGACTCCAACCGAATCGGCTGCACCGGCGAGTCCGGCGGCGGCAGCCAGACCTGGACGGTTTCGCTGCTGGATGAGCGCATCAAGGTCATCGCGCCCGTCTGCATGCTCTCCAGCCATTTCCAGGGCGGGTGCCAATGCGAGGAGGGGCCGTTGCTGCGCATCAATGGAGTGACCAGTTTTGACATCCTGGCCGCGTGTGCGCCGCGTCCGCTCATTCTTCCCTCCGTGACGCAGGACTGGACAAACCTGAATCTGCGCTATGAGCTTCCCGCATTGCGCAAAGTCTATGCGCTGTTTGGCGAGGAGAAGGCGCTGAAGGCGTTCCAGTTGGATGCGCCGCACAACTACAATCTGGAGACCCGTGAGCGCGTCTATCCCTGGTTCTGCCATTGGCTGCTCAACCAGTCGCTGCGCGAGAAGATCATCGAGGATTCGATGGAGATACCGCCATTGGAGAAACTGGCTCACCATCCCCTGCCAGAGAATTTCGGCAAGGTCTGTCCGCATGAGCCCGTCAACGGCAATCTGTGGCAGACACGGGAGAAACTGGCGCTGATAGGCAGACATCTGTGCGGGGAGGCATTGCCGTCCGCAGGTTCGATGAAGGAGCCCGCGCAATTCCAGTCGGCCCGTGCCGAGTTGGTGGGGGAGATCGTCAACCACGACCAGAGCCTGAAGGATGTTGCGGTTCGGGTGACCTGCCCGCAATGGCGCATCAGCGGTGCTCGCGCGTGGGGTTGTGTCATCTCCCGGCGCAATGTCGGGGATGTGATTCCCGCCGTCCGCCTTTATCCTGACCAGCCGAAGGAGGGGGCCGCCGCCGTCCTGTTCCTGTCAGGCAAGGGCAAATCCGCCTTTTTCCTGGGCGGTGTGTATGCTTCTTTGCTGGAGGCTATGGTTGCGCGTGGCTGCCCCTGCCTGGTGCCTGACCTGATGGGCAATGGGGAAACCGCGGACATGCCCGACAAATCGCCCAGGGATGAACATCATCCCCATTTCTTCGCCTTTGAGCCCACGCTTTATTCCATGCGCGTGCAGGACATTCTGACCTGCCTGCAGCTGATGCGTGAGGATGGATGCCAGCGCATCTGTCTGGTGGCCGCCGATGAGGCGGTCAAGCCCGCCTTGTGCGCGCTTGCCTTGACGTCACGGCTCCATGCCGCCGTCTTTGACCTGGAAAACCAGAGCGATGCCCCTTCCGCCTGGCTGGAACGTCTGGATTACCAGCCTGACATCTACAAGGTCGGCGGCATGAAAGGGCTGGCCAGCCTGGCCAACGCCGACCGCCTTGCGCTCTTCAAGCCGGAGGAGTCTTTCCTTGAATATGTCAACGCCTTCGCCAAGGCGGGCGGCACGCCCGGCACGGTGTTGGTGGGGCGGGAGAGCCTGCAACGCCTGGTCGAAATGGCCACCAGAGACAGCAACGCCTGACCATACAACGTTTTTTTCCCTTGTAACCCTTCTTTTTTCCAAATCATGAGTACCGAATTGTTTAATTTCCACGGTGTTCCAGCCGTCAAAATCGCCAATTCCTCCGCCACCGCCATTGTGACCCTGCTGGGAGCGCACGTGGTCAGCTACCATCCAGTCGGTGGGCAGGAGGTGCTGTTTATGAGCGATGGTTCCGCGTTCCGGGAGGGCGTGGCCATCCGCGGGGGCATTCCCGTCTGCTGGCCCTGGTTCAGCAAGAATCCCGACAACGGGAGCCTGCCCATGCACGGCTTCGCCCGGCTGTTCACCTGGAACCTTGACTCCGTCGAGGAATCCACGGCGAAGCAGACGGTTCTCCGTCTCTCCCTGAGGGACAGCGTGGCCACCCGCGCAATATGGGACCACGGATTCCTGGCGGAACTGGTCATTGCGGTGGGAGACGAACTGCGCCTCACGCTCACCTCCCACAATCTGGACGCGCGGGAACTCACCATCTCCCAGGCGTTCCACACCTATTTCAGCGTCGCCGACATCCACCAGGTCTCCATTGACGGTTTTGACGGCAAAAGTTGCCTGAACAAGGTCGGCGAGGACTTCACCCAGCAGGGACCCATCCGCATCGCCGCCGAATTCGACGCAGTGTTCCGCGATGTGGACGGCACGTCCGTCATTCACGACCCCGCTGGCCAGCGCTCCATCGTCATTGAAAAGACGGGCAGCAATTCGGGCGTGGTCTGGAATCCCTGGATTGCCAAAAGCCAGAGGATGGCCGATTTCCCCGACGATGGCTGGAAGACCATGGTCTGCGTCGAGACCACCAATGCCCTGGAGGACTCCCGCCGCCTGGCCCCGAACGCCACGACGGAGATGTCCGTCCGCATTCGGGTGACACGGTAAACGGATGAGCAAAGGTAGCGGCGGCGTCTCGCCGCCGTCAACATGACGCACGAAACACAGGCGACGGCGGGGACACCATCGGTACACCCCGTGTTTCATAGGAGTAAAGGTAGCGGCGGCGTCTCGCCGCCGTCAACACAACGCAGGAAACACGGTGTGTTTCATAGGAGTCTATGGAAATGCAGAAACCCAAAGCCGCTTTCTTATGTGCTGCCCCTGACACAATCCTCTCCGTCTATGGGAAGGAGAGGATGGGGCGTATTGCGGAGTTGACCGACTTGCTGCCTGGAGTCGTCACCGACGTCAGCCAGCAGGATTTGTCGGATGTAGAACTGGTGTTTTCCACCTGGGGAATGCTTGCCCTGACGGAGGAGCAACAGGCGCGTCATCTGCCGAAACTGAAGGTGGTGTTCTACGCCGCCGGGGCGACGGAGGGGTTTGTGCGTCCTTTCCTGCATCGTGGGATTGCCTGCAGTTCGGCTTGGCAGGCCAACGCCGTTCCCGTGGCGGAATTCACCTTCGCGCAGATTCTGCTGGGGCTGAAGGGGGCGCAGCGGCTCTGCCGTCGCCTGCATGGCCCTGCCCAATTCAACCAGGACCTGGCGGGACCTGGCGTATATGGGGCGACGGTCGGTCTGCTGGGGGACGGCGCTGTCGCGCATCATCTGGAAAAAATGCTGGGACTTTGCCATCTCTCTGTGCAGATGCTCCCCACGCTTCCAGAAAGGCGCACCATCTCCCTGGAGCAGTTCTTTGCCTCCAGCCAGGTGGTCAGCAACCATCTTCCGAATCGGGAGGACAACATCGGGGTAGTGACCCAGGCTCTGCTGGAGTCCATGCCCCGCAACGGTGTCTTCATCAATACGGGACGGGGACGGCAAATCGACGAGCCAGGGCTTATCGCGGCCCTCAAGAACCGTCCTGACCTGACGGCCATTCTGGACGTCACATACCCCGAGCCTCCCAAGGCGGACTCGGAACTCTATTCCCTTCCCAACGTCTTTCTGACTCCGCATCTGGCTGGCTCCATCCACGACGAATGTCACCGCATGGCCGATTTCATGCTGGAGGAACTGGAGCGCTACCTTGCGGGCCAGCCGTTGAAATACCCCGTGCTGGAGGAGTATCTCATCCCTGCGCCTTGAGATTTCAGTCCGTTGCCTGCCCAAGCAGGAATCTCCATATTGGAATGACCTGAATATTGCCGGGCAATGAATCCTCGTCGTCCCATGTGACAATGCAGCGGTCTTCCACCCCGAGGGCGTCAGCGGCGTCGCGCAATGCGGACACCTCCCGGTCAAAGGTCTTTCGGTCGCTCATGTCGAAACAGACCTGAATCAGTTTGTAGTCGTTTTGCATGGGGTGGAAGGCGATGAAATCGACCTCGGAACCATCCGAGGTATAGCACGAAACCAGACCAATTCAAGTGAAAATTGGCAACGAAAGACTGCCAAGTTTAGAGAAGGGGTAATGCATTGCGGATTGATAGGAGTAAAGGTAGCGGCGGCGTCTCGCCGCCGTCAACACAACGCAGGAAACACGGCGTGTTTCATAGGAGAACCTCGAAACCCTTGGAGCAAAACGACGAATTTTTATCGCCCCTGCTGTTTCCGCTTGATTCCGAGTGTCCCGAGTGTCCCTGTTGCCCCTTTTGTCCCTATTGTCCCTGGAAAATTTGCAGCTGGATTTTTTATAATCCCTTGCCGACTGGTACTGACCGCGCGGAGCGCGGTCTGCCAAACCCACCACTCGTGCCTGGCTTCACAGGCAGGTTTGGCAGGCCGCGCTCCGCGCGGCCAATACGGCATCTGGGGCAATATCAGTGGCTTTTCCACTTCTTCAACCCCTTGTGCCAAATTATGATTAAACATTTCAGTCCATACTCCTATGCCCCGACCAGATGGACGGTCTTGCCGTCCCGCTGAATGGTCTCCCAGGTCAGGCGCTGTTCCCAGGGGAGGTTCCCCGTGCGGTCGAAGGTGAGCAGCCATCCCTCGGAGACACCCAGTCCGTCCATGTAGCCCAGCAGTTGCGCGATGCCGCTGTCCTGGCTGCTGTTTCCCTTGATTTTGAGTTCGACGGGGTAGCGCCCCTGGCGAAACTCCACCAGCAGGTCAAGCCGTCCATTGCCCACCGCCCATTCGCGGACAATCCGCCCACCGCCGTTGACCACCCGCTGCAGGAATCCCATGAGCACCAGGTGCGGCAGGGCCTCCGTGTAGTCGCCTTCCCGTGAGGTGAACATCTCCGAATTCTCTCGCCAGAAGGCCTGGAAGCCCTTGAGCAGGCTGTCCATGTCCAGGCCGTCCTCCCGTATCCAGGCGGGGGCGGGAATGGTGCGTTTGATCATATTTTGGTAATCCAAGGAGAGAGTGCGCAGGAACACCTCCGCATAGATGCGGTTGGATGGAACGAGTCGTCCTTCTTCATCGGGCGTAAGCAATCCCAAGTCCAGCACTAGGGACAAGTCGCTGTTAATGCTGTTCACTAAAGGCAGTTCGTCACCAACGATGGCGGGTTCCAGCACACGTCGCACGGCGGGTTCGCGAAGGCGCGCCAGCAGGCTGTCGATGTGGACTTCGCGCCGAAGGATGATGCCGTATGCCGCCTCATCCACCATCTCCGCCGTCACGGGGCGGGTGACGTCCCCTCCGCAGAGTTCCCTGACGCAATCGCGGGCGATGGCGTTGACCAGCCAGGGCTGCCCGCCCGTCCAGTAATGGGCGCGGCGGATGGCCTCGGGCTCGAATGCTTGGCCAGTCTCCGCCGTGTGCTGGGCGTAGAGTTCGGCTATCTGCTCCTCGGTGAACACGTTCAGGGTAAGGCATTTGGCAACAATGTTGAACGGGCTGGCCGTGCCCAGCGTCTCGCTCTCGGGGCGGATCTGGATTCGGTAGTCGCGGATGTTCCGCATTCCCACCAGGGCGACCGATGCGGGGAATGGTTTTCCGAGGGGCAACTCGACATATCCCTTGCGCAGTTGACGGAGAAGGGAGAGGAGACTTTCGCCTTGCATCGCATCCACTTCGTCCAGCAACAAGACCAGTGGCTTGTCCAGCGCTTGACACACATCGCCTAGAAACTGTCGGATGACGGCATCGGGACGGTCTTTGATCAACTTGATTTCGGCGAGTGACGGAATTTTAACGAAATCAAGGATACTCTCCTGAAGTTCCAAGGCAAGTTCAACGCTGACATTCCTTGTCGCGGAACCGACGGCCACCGCCTCCAGAGAGCAATACACGGCGTATTTTTCTCCGCTTCTGTTGATTTCCTGGCACAGCGCTATCAGACTGGTGGTCTTGCCGCTTTGCCTGGGCGCATGAAGTATGAAATACTGCTCATCCCGCACCAAATCCAGTGCTTCGGAGATGCGTGGCAGTGGCGGCAGCATGTAGTGACGCTTGGGAATGCACGGTCCTGCGGTGTTGAAAAATCTGCTCATCCTGTCCTCCTGTTTTGCGTTGTTTTGCGTTTTCGGCGGTTTTCTACCGTTCCCTGGCTTCGGTTTGGACTGCGAGGGATACCTCTATCTCCTGGAAGAATAATATGGCGTTGGTCAAGCCGTTTTTCAAGCGGTCGCCGCTAGATGATGGCGATTTTGATACAAAACCGTAATATTACGCTTTTTGGGGTGCAGTCCCTCCGCAATCG
>JAFRLP010000062.1 GCA_017431185.1 Victivallales bacterium
GTATCACATTCCAGAACAATCCCATTTGCACACGGCTCTACTGTCACTTCGTCGGCAAGCCATGGGAGTGGCCAGAACAGGTTTTCCAGTTCGTGGTAGCCGTCGGGACGTTTTCGAACAACCTTCAAATACAGATTGACTTTTGCGCAGGTCTTCATTTTTCTTGAAAAAAAGACGCCGGTCCTAGGGGCGGCCGGCGTCTTTGTCCGAACGAGTGGAACGAAATTATTCCACTTTGATGGCCTGGACGGGGCATTCGCCTTCGCAGGCACCGCAGCTCAGGCAGTCGTCTTCTTTCACAACAGCCTTGTCGTCTTTGATTTCGATCGCCTGGGCGGGGCAGACACCAGCGCAGCTTCCGCAGCCAACACATGCTTCAACGTTCACTTTTGCAGCCATGATTCACCTCTTTCGTTCTTGAATGGTTCTCCGACGTCAGGTGAAGACCACCAGCGTCTTTATTAATATACTCCCCTCACTCCAACCTGCAAATGTAAATGATGAAGTTTAGGCTGGACTAATATTTTAGGGGTTATCCGAGAAGGATGTTCACCAGCAGACCCGTCAAAAGGGAGAAGAGAATGACGAAGGCGAGATAGATGGTGAACGCCTTCATTCCCATCACGATTTTCAACGCCCCCAGATTGGTGATTTTCGTGGCGGGTCCAGTGAGCATGAAAGAAGCGGCGGCGCCGAGGCTCATTCCTTCGGCAAGCCAGTCGCGGAGCAGGGGGATGGTCCCGCCGCCGCAGACATACAGCGGTACGCCGATGGTCGCGGCCAGCAGGAGACCATATCGTTTCTGAGGTCCAAACAGCGTGCCGACAAAATCAGCCGGGACATAGCGCTGGAAGAGCGCGGAAAGCACGACGCCCAGCAGGAACCACGGTCCAGTCGCACGCAGATTTCTCCCCAGATTGAAGAGGAAGCGCATGGCTGGATTGGCGGCGGTATCGCGGCTCTTGCCTTCCTCAAAGCCCTTGAAGTTGAAGAATGGTTTGTCGCGGAATGCATAATGGACGGCAAGTCCCGCCACGACACCGCAGAAAAAGCAGGAGAGAATCCGCACAGCCAAGGCGGTTCCTCCCAGTGCCATGCTATAGAGTATCAACTGCGGATTGAGGAGGATGGAGGACATCATGAACGCCGCCAGAAAGTCGTCCTTGATGCCTTTTTGCGAAAAGGAAGCGCAGATGGGAATGGTTCCATACATGCAGAGCGGCGAGGCAATCCCCAGTGCGCTGGCCGAAATCCAGCCAAGAGGACCGGAGAGGTTTTGCCCAAGTTTTGCACAAAGGCGGTGGATGCCGCCTTTTGCGAACACGGAGATGGCGGAACCAATGACCATGCCTAGGAGCCAGTACCAGAAAATACGGCGCACCTGGATGTCAAGGTAGTACCAGAGGTAGATGGTCTCGCGCTGCAGAATATCCCACATCTTGGAATGGTTTACTTCGCGTCTAGGTCGACCAGACGGTAGTTGCGTTGATAGATGCCAAAAGTCTGGGTGTAATCCAGAATGTGGCGTCCCTGTTGGCGTTCAATGCGCGCCTTCAGACTCTCGGAATCGGGAGCCTGCCAGACCTTGTCAACGCACGCCTGGTCGAGAGCCAGAGGGTCCAGGGAGGCCAGGATGCCGATGTCATGCATGTCGGGTTCTGCGGGGTTTGCATTGCAGTCGCAATCAACGCTCAGGCGGTTCATGACATTGATGAATGCGATGTTTTTGCCTTTGTCCATCGCCATGCAGACTGCCACGGCGGCCTCGCCCATTGCCTCCAGGAAGGGAATCTGTTCCCCGCACCAGGGATCGGTCGTGCTCTTGCCGCCCGAATGGATGATGGCCTTGCCAGACTTCTCAACGCTGGTACCGCTGCCAAAGCCGATCGAAAGGTTCTTCAGCGCGCCGCCGAAGCCTCCCATCTGGTGCCCCTTGAAGTGCGAGAGAACCAGGTAGGAACCGTAGTTGCTAAAATGGGAGCCAACATAGTCTTCCTTGAGGCGTTTCCGGTTGACGGGGAGCGGCATGAAGCCTTCTTCATCCAGCAGGTCGAAGGGAGCGATGTCCAGGTATCCGCGTTCCTTGACTGCCTGGTGGTGCATGGCATTCGACGCACGGCTGCCGCCGTAGGCGGTGTTGCATTCTACGATGGTTCCGTTTACCATCTGCACCAGATCCTTGATGAGCGCAGGACGCAGGTGGTTGGTTTTCTCGGATTCCCCAGTGCTGATTTTGACGCCCACTTTGCCGTTCGGTTTCCAGCCGAGTGCCTGATAGGCACGGACAAGCCCCGCCGGGCTGATGTCCTTCGTGAAATAGACGACTGGCGCGGACGGGTCTGTCACCTCTTCGCATTTCCATGCAGGCATCGTGGCCGTCTGTTCCTTCCCGCCTTCCTCCGTCGCTCTGTTGACGCGACACCCGAGGAATAAGGCGAGCAGCAAAACCATGGTGGGCAGAATGGTCCAAAGAACTTTTTTCATAAATGCACCTTCCTTTGATTGATGTTTGGGTTGAATTGCCTTCTGTTTCGTTGACAAATGCTTCTATTTCGTGGCTTCCGCGTAGGCTTTTGCGTCGACGGGTTCGCACCACTCATTGGACTGTTCCGTGCCAGGTACTTCCAAGGCGATGTGCTGGAACCAGGAATCTGGCGCGGCACCGTGCCAGTGCTTGACTCCCGCAGGAATGTTCACCGTGTCGCCCTTGACAAGGCGCTTCGCCGGCTTCCCCCATTCCTGGTAGTAGCCGACGCCTGCCGTCACGATGAGAATCTGTCCGCCGCCCGTCTTTGCGTGGTGGATGTGCCAGTTGTTGCGGCAGCCAGGCTCGAAGGTGACACCGAAAGCGGGAACTTGCTCCAAGGTCAATTTGTGAAGGTAACTGTTCCCGATGAAGTATTTTGCGTAGTTCACATTCGGGGCGCCCACGGGAATCGGCGACCAGTCGGCGGGAAGTTGCTCTGGGGTGGCCGGCCGTTGGACGCGTGCGACAATTTCCTCCGCCTGCGCTTCGGTCACACCGTTGATTTTGCCGATGGCGATATGCGCCAGCATTTGCGGTTTCGTTTCAGGACGTGCTGCCAATGCGGCGATGGTGGCCAGTTCGCGGGTGCGCCAGTCCAGATTGTCGCGGGCGAAGATGTCTCCGAAGAGATGTGCTTTCAGGTATTCGTCCAGTTGCGGATGGAAGGCAAAGAGCGGTCCTTTGACGGGGGCACCGCAGAGTTTCGTCTGGTTGGCGGTTCCAAAATCGATGGCCTTCCCGGCAGGCGGCGGATTGGGGGCGCGCCCCACCGCTGGCTTCTTTTCATCGGCGATTTTCATCAACGTGGTCGCCGCGTTCAACGCGCGTGGAAAGCCGCAGTATGCGTAGAGTTGGCCAATCAGTTCCTTGGCTTCGTTGAGCGTAAGGCCATTGCGGAAGCCGGTGTCCAGTGCCTTGGCGAGAACGGCCTGTTCGCCGCGGGCCGTGGCGGCGGAGATGTCGACGATGGCGAGTTCTTTTGCTGTGAGCGTGTTTTCCATGGCAAATGCTCCTTGAAGAGTCCAAAGGATGGTGAAAAGTGCGAGTAGTTTTTTCATGGTTGTTTCCGGAAGATTTGGTTCATGTTCGGGGCGTCTAGGGGATTCATCGGCACAAGGTCAAGCGATTTGACCATATGCAAAGTCCCCTCCTTGTATTTTTTGAAATGCGGCGTGTTGAGGTGGAACTGATAGGCGGCTTCGTTACGGTAGATTTCAACAATGCGAATCTGGTTCGGCGTCTCTTTGCGTTGCATCGGGAAGATGCAGAGGACGCCAGACTCCTTGGCGACGGATTCCGCACCGACCGACGACGCGGCGGCAAGATATGCTTCCAGATATTGGGGAAACACCTCAATTTCCGCGATGCGCGTCAGCATCTCTCCCGTGGATTGCTTTGCCGGGGAACTGGTTTGCTTGGGTTCGATTCTGAATAAACGGAGGGCATTGTCACATAGAATCTTTTGGGCAATCGGCTGCAACTGTGGGTCGGCTTCCAATTCGGCACGGAAACGGGACAGATTCGCGGTCAGGGCATTGGCGGGGGCATAGGGGAAGTCCGAGCCGTAAAGGATATGGTCTTCTGTCGTGATGTCAAGAAGCTTACGAACGCTTTCGGCGTTGGCGGAACCTGCCAAATCAAACCAGAACGACTTCATGTTCGCGTCCCAGTCAATCTTTTCCGTGAGTCCCTTGGCATGGACGATAGGATGGACCGCCTTCATCCGCGGCAATGCCAATGGTAGAAACGCTCCTGCATGGGGGACCACAAAACGGATTTCGGGATAGCGGGCGGGAACGTTTCGTGCAAAAAGCCGTGCCAGCGCACGTGTGGTTTCCGCCGGATATTCGTACATCGCCAATGGCAGGCCCTTCGCCAATGCAGCGTTAAACGGTTCGGGACGGTGCGGATGGAGGATCACCACCGCTTTCCGCTTGTGCAGAACTTCCATCAGCGGGTCGAGTTCGGGCGCTCCAAGATAGAGACCGCAGGCATTGGTCGGCAATTTGACCCCTGCCGCACCGAGTTCCCCAAAAGCCCGTTCCGCTTCCGCAATGGCCTCCGGGACGGATGGCAACGGCAACGTGGCACACCACAGAATGCTCCCTTGCGAAGATGCCGCCAATTTGGCAATTTCCTCATTCATCTCACGACAATTTGACACGCTTTCGGCCGGGTCGCCGAAATGCGGCTGCGGCGCCGTTGAGGTCAGCACGGAGACCCCGATTCCTGCCTGTGCGGCAAAGGTGCGGAGCGCCGTCGGCGACCATTCCGGAATGGGATAGAACTCGTCCATCTGCGCATTGTATCTTTTGAGCAGTTCCAGGTAGCCATCCGTGGTGAAATGGCTGTGTACATCCACGACGGGAATCTCCGCGTTTGCCAGCGCAACTGCCATCATCATGCTTATCATCCGTAGAAATGTGCGTTTTTCCATGGGCATTCCTATTGGTTCATCTTCCTACAATCTCCAACCTTTCCACCCGTCACAAAGTAGGAGTAGGTCTGGAACTCGAAGAGCACAGGCTTGAAGACCTGGTAGTCTATCTTGCCGTTTTCATTCAGAACCTCTTCGTCCGCATACGTGGCGAGTATCTTGCAGATGAAATGGTCGAACTTTTCCAGTTCGTAATTGCCGTCCACTTCGCATTCGATGGAGACTTTGGCCTCGTCGATGAGCGGTGTCCCATGTTTGCCCATCGTGTAGGCAAACACCTGGGACTTGTCGGTCTTGTGTCCGCTGACGGTTTCCATCCAGTCCGCCGTCTTCAGCCAACTCTCATCCACAACGTTCACTGAAAGTTTTTTCGTCTCTCGAATGCCTTTGTTGATGTAGTGGGCCTGTACTAACGATACCATCAGGTGGCTGTGTGCTACAGTCCCCGTATGCGCAACCAGCGTCCACGTGGGCTTGCCTTCCACCATCGCTCCGACCACAACTACCGGAACTGGATACAGTGCCAGGGAGGCTCCGATGCTTTTCTTCATGCTTCTCTTGCTCCTTTCGTGCCTGAATGGACTATGATTCCTCTGTGTTGACATTGCGTCATAGGATTAATCTAACATGAATTGACATTATGTCAAGTCGGTTTCGAAAATCTTTCTCAGTTTTTTAGGAGGTGGTCCCGTCGGATTCTTGATTTTTCCACAAAATACACAAAAGAGATAATTGCAAAACTCTTTTGAAGTCCACAGAACACACAGAATACACAGACTTGTTTGTCCCCGCTACGCGCGGCCAACCACTTGATATAAAACATAATACAAAGTGCAAGCCGCCGCGAAGCGGCGGATTGCATTCTGTGTGTTCTGTGTGTTTTGTGGACTCAAAAATGAGTTTTGCAACTACCTCAAAAACACAAAATACATAAGGGGGCACCTGTCTCTTCTGAATACATTACTACTTGAGTATTTTGTGTTTTGTGTGGGAAAAAGGATACCGGAATAGGAGAACCTATTGCAGGCGCAGGGTTAGGATTTCGAAGGGTTTGAGCGACAGCAGGACGCGTCCGTCCTTCACGGGGTAGGCTTTTCCATGCTCCCACTCGATCAGGTTCGTCTCCGTGACCTTCGCCGTAGGATTCCGCAGGAACAGCACTGCGTCCGTCGCACGTCCGCGATTTTCCACGATGCGGAGAATGGTCGAATTATCCTTTTCGGCCTTTTTGACGACTTCCAGCGTCGCTCCTTCCGACTCCAGGCAGCAGGGTGGCAGGGCCTTGCCTGCCGCCATCCCGTTCGCCACAAAGGGCTCGCGGTTGAGTAGCGCGGCTTCCTGCATGACATCGCTTCCGACGAGCGGCCCCGGATGCGGCAGGAAACTGTACGTGAACTCGTGCGTCCCCATGTCAGCAAGATAGTCCGGATGCTTCGGGGAACGGAGCAGGTTCAGATCGAGGGTGTTGCCTTTGACGCGGTAGCCGTACTTGCAGTCGTTGAGGAGGGCTGCGCCGTAGTCGCCCTGGGAGAGGTCGGCGTATCGCTGACCGCAGCACTCGAATTTTGCCTCATCCCAACTGGTGTTGTCATGGGTGGGGCGTTCGGTGTAGGCGTACTGGATGTCGTAGGAGGCCTTGTCCGAGGAGATTGCGACGGGGAACGCGACGCGAAGCATAATGCGGTGCTCGTGCCAGTCGACGTGCGTCACGAAGTCGAGTCGCCGGGAGTCTTGTCGCAGGACGACGGTCTGTTCGATGGTGGATTTTTCGGTTTTGTACTGGAAGGAGAGCGTGGAACGGGCAGGACCCTGCACGACGGTGCCGGCCATGGCGCAGGCTGGGGAGCCGATGCATTCGCGCTGATAATAGATGTCGACATCCCATGCCTCGTAGTTGCAGGGTCTGTCGTTGTAGAGGGAGAGAACATTGGCGGGTGCCGCGAGAACCTCCCGCTGTTCCTGTTTGTCAAATGCGCGGGTGAGGCGTCCTTGCGCGTCGAACTCGTAGCGAATGAGGTCGTTTTCGAGAACGCGGGAACGTGTCTGCTTGGCGGCGGAAGGCTGTTTTGCCGTCTTCCGGATGGTGGCGAAGCTGGAAGCAGGCACCTCCACAAGCGCAAACAATCGCCCTGATTCTGCCTGCACGGGGAGCGGTGCCCCTGTTTCGTCGTTCGCACCACTGTCTTGCCAAGGCAGTTCGATGACGCCACTCCAGGGATACGAAAGCGTGTTGACCAGCACCGCCGCCCCCTTCGCCTTGGAGAAGAGTTTTCGTGCGAGGCGTCCCATCGTCTGGTTGCACCATGAGAGAATATTGGTATGCTCCTGTTCGGTCTGTTGATAGACGAGGTGGATGGAGGAACCGGGGATGATGTCGTGGAACTGGTTGAGGAGGACGGTCTTCCAGGCGTTGTCGAGTTCCGCGGACGGGTATTCTTCTGCGGGGAGGCAGGAGGCGAGGAACTCAAGCGCAGTGAGCGCCTGTTCGCATTTGCGGTTGTTGCGCTTGGTGTGCGCCTGCGTGGTGAGGGTTCCCCGATGCAGTTCGAGGTAGAGTTCCCCTTTCCAGGCAGGGAGTTTCGGCGCGTATTGCTTGATGTCCTCGAAGAAGTCGCTGGCGAAGCGGAAGATGTTCTTGGGGCACCCTTCGAGGTCAGTGGTGCGTGCGCAGCGTTCGAGATAGTCGTCCGTGGGACCGCCGCCGCCGTCGCCGATGCCGACCAGGCTCATGTATTCGGGCAGGATGTCGATTTCCGGGAACTGGTTCTGGGACTTCATGCGCAGCAAAGTCGAGCCATCCGAGTTGTAGGTGTCTTCGGGCGGGAAGTGGGTGAGTACCTCCGTCCCGTCCACGCCAATCCAACGGAACGTATTGTGCGGGAAATGATTGAACTGGCTCCAGGAAATCTTCTGCGTCAGGAAGTAGTCGCAGCCAGATTTGCGGATGAATTGCGGGCACGACGCCGAGTATCCGAACACGTCGGGAATCCAAAGATTCTTCACATCCACCCCGAACTCGTCCATGAAGAAGTTCTTTCCGTGCAGGAACTGGCGAACCATCGACTCCCCGGAGATGATGTTGTTGTCCGCCTCCACATACATCCCCCCCTGTAGTTCCCAACGGCCTTCCTTGACGCGTTTCTTGATTTTTGCATACAGTTCCGGATAGTTCTCCTTGATGATTTTGTAGAGGTACGCTTGCGATTCCCCGAACTTGTAGTCGGGGTAGCGTTCCATATTGTCCAGCTGGCTTGCAAAGGTGCGCGCCGCTTTGCGCGTGGTCTCGCGGACAGGCCACAGCCAGCCCAGATCGATGTGCGCGTGTCCGATGGAGCAGACGGTGGGAGCACTGGCATAGGCCTTGCGCGAGAAAGCTTTTTCGGCAAGGTATTTGCGGACGGCGGGGACGTTGGCGTTGTCGTATTGGAATATGTCCAGTGCGTTATTGAGAATGGTCAGGAGCTGCTTGGAACGGTAGTCGTTGTCTCCCCAGAACTCGATTTGGCCGTAGAGCGCCTTCATGTCGTGGTGAAGTCCCCAGAGTTCGCGTTCGAAGACGCAGAGTTTGAGTTGGGAGATTTGCGCGATATAGGTGCCCAGCGGGTCGTCGGGATTGCGGTCGAACGCCTGGGGTTGCTGGATGCCGAAGAGGGCATTGGCGGCCAGTTCAATCCAGTAGTCGAGTTTTGCGCCAGTTTTGCATTTCCCGATGAGATAGCGGTCCTTGTGGTAGTTTTGCTCGAATGCGCAGACATTGGTCAGCCCCATCGCAGGAACGCCTTTCTTGTCGTACACGAGGGCCTCGCCGCCGCCATTGATGCGCAGGCAAAGTTCCTTGCCGGCAAAACGTGCTGGAACCGTCGCCTGGACGTGCAGCCATGCGCTGGACCATTTCGGTCCCCAGGTGTCCCCTTCCTGCACGGGACGGTACTTCAGCGAAAGACGCTCTTTGTACGGTACGGGGACCAGGGACTGCCCCAGTTCCGCTTCCAGAGGAATGCAGTCGGAGTAGATGTATTCCC
The DNA here is from genome assembly GCA_017431185.1 of Victivallales bacterium. Next base: position 8,987 of record JAFRLP010000062.1, read on the forward strand.
CGTGCTGTCTGAAGTAGTTTTTGATACGCAGTTTGTATAACTCGAAAAAACGTTCGTGCATGGTTCCCTCTGCTGGTTACAGTGGATGGTAAAACAAAAGAATGTCCTCGAATGTTCCGTCTGGTCGCTCGAAAATGCGCGGGATGCGACCGAGTCGCTGGAAATCCAGTTTTTCGTACAGCCGGATGGCAACCGTATTGCTCGCTACGACTGCGTTGAATTGCAGTGCGCGAAAACCTAGTTCACGCCCGCGCTCCAGGCTGTCCCGAACCAAGGCCTCCCCGACGTGATATCCACGGCTTTTCCCGGTCACCGCATAACTCGCGTTCGCCAACTTCCCGACGCGACCGATGTTGTTCGGATGCAGGATGTACAATCCCAGAATCTTCCCATCGTCTTCTGCCACGCCAGTGTAACTTTGGCTCCCAAAAAACTCGTTTGCCTGTTCCAGGCGCAACGGCTCGCGCTGAGGAAACGCATTCCCCGCCGCTATCACTTCGTTCCAGATTTCTACCATTTGCGGGATATCCTGCCTCGCAAACATTCGTATCAACATGGTTCTTTTCCGCTTGTGCCTGCCATTGTGTCCATATTCCCAACTTTTAATATATGCGACACACACGGCTTTGCAATTCTTGCCCTCCTCAAAAAAAGTTGCTTTCTTCTTGTTTTTTGAGGCAGCCTTTCGGCAAAAGACGCAGATGGCATTACATTAAGATTATTCCTTTTCCCCTCCAACCCTCTGCTACTCTCTTCTAATGATTGCCATCTTGTATGCACTAGGGTGCCTTGTCAGCACGGCCTTGAACGATTTTGTGTTTAAGCTCTCTTCCAACATCAAAATCAATTCCCGGGGAATGTTTGTGAGCCTGGTGGGAATCGTCTGGATGTTGACGACGGTTTTCCTGCCAATGAACTGGCACGACCACCTCGGCGTGACGGTCGCCAGCGGGTTGGTTACGGGGTTCGTCTCCATCGTCGCAAATCTGCTTCTGCTGGAGGCAATGGATCGGCAGAGCGCAGGCGTGTGCTCGACGATTTTCCGTCTGAACCTGGTCGGCGTGGTCCTCATTTCGTATTTCTTCCTCGGAGAGTCCCTGGGCATTTTGCAGGTGGTTGGAATCGTGTTTGCTGTGGCGGCAGTGCTGTTGTTCATGCCGCGCGTAGAGAAGAACCAGGCGGGGCGTTCCGCGAGACTGGGGCTGATATTGGTGATTATCGCGTCCCTGATTCGAGCCGGAATGACCATTTCCATCAAGATGGGTGTCGACAACGGCGGCGACAAGAATGCCATCAATCTTCTCACCTGTTTCTTCTGGGTGTTCGGCGGTCTGCTCTATGCACTTTGGAAGGAACGACGTATTTCCTGGCCCGATCGGGGGACTGTCTGCCTCGGATTGATTTCTGGCGTGCTGGTTGGAGCCATTCTCTATTTTATGATTGCGATGAACAAGTACGGCAAGGCGAGTGTCGTCACGCCCATTGCGCAGATGAGTTTTCTTGGCACATTGTTGCTCAGCGTCGTCTTTCTCAAGGAGAAAATCGACCGACGCAAGGGAATCGGACTCCTTTTCGGCATGGTGGCACTTCTCTGTCTTTGCCTAAAATAGACCTTACTCCCTTCCCCTGCTTTTTCTATTTTCCTCCAGGAAATCCTCAAATCTGCACAAATCCAAGTTGCACATCTGGTTTTTGACAATATATTAAAACTCATTCCCATTCGGCGGAGCGTAGCGCAGCTTGGTAGCGCGACTGCTTTGGGAGCAGTAGGTCGTGGGTTCAAATCCCACCGCTCCGACCATCCATTTTCCATCAGCCCTCAAGTCCTACCGTGGTCTTGAGGGCTTGTTGTTTCTGCGCTAACCTGCCGTAAACAAGGCGTTTAGGCGGCTTTCTCTGTTCCGTTTTCAGCCCTCCCAAGAGAAGCCAAATTCGGCTATATTCGAGAGAATCTTCCGCCCGAAGGACGCCACATTCTCTGAATGTAGGGCAAGCCCTACACCAGAAGTCCAACCTGGACTCTGTCGCCGCCCTCGTGCCGAAGGCGGAGATCGAGGGCGAGATGGGCGATAGCCACGTCGGCCTGCAGGCCCGCCTGATGAGCCAGGCGCTCCGCAAGCTGACCTCCATCGTCGCCAGGACGAACACCTGCGTCATCTTCACCAACCAGATACGCGAGAAGATCGGCGTGATGTTCGGCAACCCCGAGACCACCTGTTGTGGGGGCCGCCGTGGCGGATTGTGCCGCCGACCACGCTCTGAATGGCCTCGGCCATGCGCTGGCGGGTGATGTTCTCGTACTCGAGTTCAATGCCGAAGGTCAGGACGAAAAAAGGTTGGCCAGCCCTGGACGCCAGGGAGACGAAAGACCGAGGCGGAAAAGGTGTGCAACGGTAAATAGAATAAGGTATGGGCGGATTCTTCGGTCTGCACAGTGAATCGCCAAAGCGGCACGGGAAGAAACGGAAATCCTCGTTTCGCGGATAGTCTGACAGCAGGTGGAGCGAGTTGTCCAAGGCGAGACAACTTATATAAGATGACGGTTCTTTATGCCTGAAATGCCGTTGAAGAATAGAATGTATTGAAACAGGAGCGTCAGATTGCTCCGATGGCCTTGGCCAGATGCCGCTCCTGTTTTCTGACCTCCTCGACAAGCCCGTTCGGCGACAAAGGAACAGCCTCTCCTTTTTGTGCAAATACCCATGGCACAATTCGTTCTGGAGATGCTTCCGGAACCGTCAGTATGTACCATCCGGGTTTGTTGTCTGGCTCAATAGTCTGACAGGTATGGAGAATATGTTTCTTGGCATATTGTGCGCCACGTTCCGAAAGTCGGAATCTGGCATTGCTGATCTTGTCAGTATAGTTATAGAATGTGTCGAATGTGAGACTGTCTATGAGTTCGCGGCGCGGCTCAAAAGACTCGTCCTGGATTGCGGCGCTGCTTATTCGCGACAGCAGGAATGTCCTGGGGGCATCGCGCTTATGGCAATAGGCCCTGATGGTCCACTCCATGTCGAAGAACGCCAAGGCTTGCGGTTCGATAATTCGTTTGGTCTCCATTCCGTTCTCGTCCTTGTATGTGATGTACAGAAGCCGTCTTGAACTCCACGCCTCGAAAACCGCAAGGAATATATCTCCGTTGTCATCAGGTCTTCTTCCACTGAGAAACTTGAAGGCGTCTGTCAGTTCGCCGGTGAAACGTCTTGCCCCGCTCCCTTCAAGCGTCTTGTCCACGGCGTCCTCGATTCTCCCAGCCACGGCATTGGGGAGGAAGTCATGCGCGAATTTCGCCCCAAGCGTGAGTGCAAGGAGCTCGCTGTCGCTCAAAATAGTCGGGGCAACAAACTCCCATTCCGGGGTGTCAAGCACATAGGTATGAGTCGGGACATCATATCTTACAGGGCATTTGTACTTGTCGGAAAGGGTATTGATGGCCCGGTAGACGGACTGTCTGGAACATTTCCCTTGCGGTCCCGCTCCAAGGCCTGCCTTGACAATCCCCACAAGAAGTTTTTCAAGTGTAACAGCCGAATGAGTCTTAAGGTATTCGACGATAAAGGCCATCCTGCGGTAAAGCTTCCTTGTGCCGTCTTGTTTGTCAACTGTGTCCATATTTTTGTCAAATGTGAATGTTTCCATGTTTCCGATCCATTATCGGGATATGGAATACTGTAACCCATTTTCTCAAAAAAACAATGTGAAACGCCTCTATTTTGCGTTTTTTTTGAGCTTCTCTTAATAATTTTTTACAAAACGCACTTGACCATTTTTTGAGGAAGTGTATATTAACGGCAATGAACACTTCTGATGCGCAACCATGTGGCTGGCATCATTGACAAGAGGCAGCGGAAAGGCAATGGACAACAGACTGGTCATTAGTGAGGCGGCTGGCGATGACAGCTTTGCGGGGCAGGCGTCATCGGCACGGCATTTACTTGTTCATCCAGCTTGAATCAAAAGGTATTTATCAACGACATAACAACCAACATGGGGTAGAGAACAGTGAAGAAACATCCAATAACTCTCAATGGCGTGGCATTCTATGCAGCAAGGAAAAAACTCCACTCTTCTGACATTCGATTTCGATGGAGACAAAGTGTCCGGCATGTATATGACCGATCCAGACATATACACCTTTGAAATGCTGTAGCAGATGGAATTGGACATTGTAAAGAGGAGACATGAGATGGAAAACATCATAGCATCGATCGACATCGAGACTACGGGGCTTGATCCCCATCGCCACGATATAATCGAAATCGCCATCCTGCCGCTGGACGGGATGCTCGAACCATCGGAGACCATTCAGCCTTTTACAGCGCGAATAAAGGCGCGCAGGCCGCAGAACATAGAGCAAAAGGCACTGGAGGTGAATGGTCTTGACCCCAGCGATGGCGAAGAGTACCACGAGGTTCTCGCCCGCCTTCTGGGCTGGCTGGAGGAGTACGGCATCGGGACGATAGACCTTCTCGGGCAGAACGTGGATTTCGATCGCTCCTTCATCGAAGAGCAGTTTCCAGAACTCGCCGCGCGTTGCGGCCATAGGAACATACGCGATTCACAGCGCCTTGCCAGGGCCTTCAATGACATCGTGCTGTTGAGGACTGGCGAGACGGCATTTGGCCAGTTCGGTCTATCCGACCTTCGGAAGGCTCTGGGCATTGACTGTTCGAGGGAACACTGCGCGCTCGATGATGCGCGGGATGCCGCATTGGTCTATAGGACATTGCTGGGTAAAATGAATGCCGACTGGCGACCTGCGGACATGCGGCAGAGTCTGCAGGCGGAGTCGCCGGATGGGCATGACAGTTGCGCTGTCTGCGACGATGAGAGCATCATGGAGAAAATCAGGGAGAATGATTTTGAAAAGTGGGAAATGGAAAAGGAATGCGACATATGCCATTGTAGGATAAAGGGCGAATTGTTTGATGCCCATAGAAGGGACCGTCCGCTAGAATGGGCGACAATGTGCGCGAAATGCTTTGGAAGATACGGCATCCGGCTGGGCATCGGTTACGGGCAGAGATATGTCGAGGGGAAGGACGGCGAGTTCTATCTTGTCGATGGCAAGGATTCAACCACAGAAGGATAATTATGGAAAACTTACCAGTGCTTCTGCTGACTGATCTTATTTGTGCAGATGAGAGAGTCACTGCTGAGGATGTGAAGCGTACCCATGAGGTTCACGACTGCCCCGTGTGCATACGACTGCCAATGGAAAGCAGAGTCGCACTTAGATGCGGTGATAATCATGAGAATTACAGTGAATTTCGCTATACGCCAAGGGCGTATTTTGCCGTCAAAGTCTGGGAAGCGACGCGTGAGAGACTGCTTTCGCTGCCTGATTTTGCGAATGCACTTGACATCGAATGGTGTCCTGTCGCGGCATCATTCAACTCAATCCGTTTTGTCAACGGCTACCCTGATGAGTTCATCAGGCACATGTTCGTAGAGATGGAACGTCTGGCAAATTCAGGGACTGTAGAGATTCAATATGGTCGCTTTGATGAGCCAGCCATTTCCTCACGCCCCGACTACCCAAGAAGATTCTATATCATGCCGCAGGAGATGCTTGCCTCCTGGTACAATTATGGCACGAAGGACGAACTTGATTCAAAGCAGGGGCAGGTTGCGGAAAGGATGTCCTGGGAGGACATAAAAGATGCCTTCGTTGTCCTGAAGCCTATTCAGTTGGCCTATATTGCAGGCGACCCGATGAACAGGCATACCCCTTTGGATGAGGAGTTTATCAATGCATGTTCACGATTTGACTACGAAAAAGTCAAGGAACTAGTGGAAAAAGGTGCGAACATCCATGCGGTTGGCAAGTACGGCAGTACTGCAATGAGCGATATGGTGGAAGAGTATTATGACTGGTGCGCAGAGAAGCGGGAAGACGATACATATCACTGTCCTATCATTGATGACAGAAACTATGACAGATTTGTCAAAGTTGCCGATTATCTTCTGGCACGGGGCTATAACCCTAATCTTGGTGGCTATGGTGATGCAACTCCTTTGTATCTTACAAAATACCATGCCAGACTAAAGGCCGCACAATACCTTTTGGATCACGGAGCAGACCCAAACATTCCTTCTTATATTGGCGATGGTGGAAATCCATTCGGAGAAGCCGTGCTTTACGGAGTATGGGAGGAGCAGTATGAATATCCCGAATATCCTGAATTAGATGATCAATACAAGGAGCTTATCAAGCTTCTTTTGTTCAGAGGTGCGTTACCGATTCCGTTGGGGAAAAAGTGGGGAAACGAGGAATTGAGTGACTGGATTGAAGAACAAAAGATGAAAGAAGTGCGGAATGTCAATCATTGTGGTAAAATGACGGAATTAGACCTGGCATTAGTTCATTGTGCTGGCCATTTGTGGCTTTATGATATCGCTCTTGTAGCTCAAAGCGGCGGAAATATAAACTTATGGGATGACATGGGGCGTAATCTCCTTCAGATTGCACTTGATGAAGCACAACCAGATCCAAAGATAAGTGCTGAATATTTTCAGAATCACCTGATGGAAATGTCTCTTATGCTGCTTTGCGGTCTGAAGCTGCGGTTGTCCGACAAGGAAATGGAACAAGCCAAACAGACTTGCAGGCGCAAGGGATATGCAAGAGCACTTGAGGCGATTGAATCGGTGGAGAATGCAAATGGTCACTTGTAATACTTTCAATCAATAAATGTCGAAAGAGGGAAGAACGCGGCTTGCCGGGGTGCAATTGTCAGTTTGGAAACGACATAACCGCAGAGGTGAAAATGAACATTCTAGGATGGAAATTGGATGAGTACGAGCTTGGGTATGTATCTGAAAAACAAATGGGCTACCTTTTTACCATCGATGGGGAACCGCTTGAGTTCAGAGATTTTATACCTTTGTCAGGGTATGACATAGAGGAAGTGGATTATCTCTCCGACACAAAGTCTCTTGAGGATGCTCCATATTTGGCTTGTTGCGTCTGCGGCATTGTCGGGTGTGATGCTGTTCAAGCCATCGTCAAGTTTGAGGAAGGCACAGTCTGCTGGACCGCGTTCCGGTATCTTTCTGGAAAACCTGTAAAATTGGGTGAATATTGTTTTGACAAGACACAATATTGCCAGGCCATCCACTCCTTGCTGGAGGACATCAAAAATGAGAACAATGAAGGGCAATAGGTGGAACTTTGGCTGCTTGAGGAATAATTTACTCTAATAGACTTGAGTCAACAATGGAATGGAAGAATGGACAAGGAACTTGCAATTAAATACGTTGAGGATTTTGTTCCAAAGGACAGCCTGGAGCAGAAAGCCAGGGAAGAACTGCTTCGGTATCTGAAATGTGAGGACAAGCCATCGCCCCAGCCTGTTGCCGATGCGGTTGTTTTAGGTCTGAAGGAAGTCTGTGAGTTTCTGCTTCTTTCAGGGTGTGATGTAGACGTGATTGACACCGCCCTGGATGGTTCGTGGTGGTCACCTCTTATGTTTGCATTTGAATCTGCCAGGGAAGACATCTTCTACCTTTTGCTTGAACATGGTGCAGATGTCAATTACCGCGCCATTGATCAAGAACAGTGTCCGTTGGAGGTGGCGGCGGAAAATGGACGGACCGATATGTTCTTTGAACTGGTGCGACGTGGGGCAAAACTCGACTGGAAATACTACGATGAGGCAATAGACTATACATTTGGTTATTCAAAAGAAGAATTGTTAAGCGATGCCATTTTCAGCCGTAATGAAAGAATCGCGCGTTTCTTGCTGGAACA
>JAFRLP010000656.1 GCA_017431185.1 Victivallales bacterium
ACTCTAAAAAAGCTAAAACAATGGAGGTCAACATGAAAAAAGCCCTGACGACTCTGATTCTGCTTGCGACTTTGGCCGTGCATGCCGAGGTGCTTGTCTGCGACAAGGCCAGCGAAAACAAGGCCACATTCACAAACAACAACTACAAGTACATCCCGAAGAGCATCACCGAAGAGGGCAAGACATTCTTCCGGGTGGACGGACGCGTATCCCTGGTCTCCGATGCCCTGGTCATGGTCAAGCCCGACAGACTCTACCGCATCTCCGTCAAACTCCGCGCCGTGCGCAATCCCTCCAAGGCGCTCCTTGGAGTCGCGGCATACGACGCCCAGGGGCGTCTCATCAGCCAAACCGCTCTGCTGCCGCTCCCAAAGACCTTCACCACCCTGAGCCGCCCCTGCCAAAAGGACGACACCTCTTTCTTCATCGTCAAGGGAACTGACTGGACCAAAGGCGGTTTCACCCCTGCGTTCAACGTCAAGGCGGACACCTCCGACATACCCTGCTTCACCGTGGACAACGGCAGCAACAGCGTCAAGGACGTGAAGGAGAACGATAACGATTTTGAGATCACCATGCTCTATCCGCTGAAGAACGACTACCCCGTCGGCACAACCGTCCGCCTTCATCGACAGGGGGCCCCCTTCGCCTATGTAGTCAACAAAACTGTATCGACGGAATGGGCCGAATGGAAGAGCAGTCCAACCAAAGCGACCGATCTGCGCAAAGGCGCTGTCACCCTGCGTCCCGTCCTCATCTGCAATCTGGGTTTCCCCAAGGAGAGTCTGGATTTCGACGAGCTGAGCATCGAGGAAATCACCGAGTGACAGTCAAGTCTCGCCATTCCATGGGCTGATGAATCGCATCCATGGAATGGTGTTCCCTGTGATGGTCTGGAGACTGGTGATGCGTTCGGACGGCATGATTCCCCATTGAGCATCGCCAAAAAATGATGTCTGGCTTGTTTTTTTCTTTGATCTGGCTTGTTTTTTTCTTTGAAATGCTTATATTATGAATAGCATTTCGTTTTGACAGAGGCAAAACAATGGCGCGTCAACTCAAATATGACCAGATACTGCTGGCGCTGATGGAGTACATTGGCAAAAGCGGTCTGAAGCCAGGGGAACGGCTTCCGGCCGAGCGCAAACTGCTGCCTCATCTGGACTGCAGCATGATTACGCTTCGCCGTGCGCTGACCACATTGGCGGCTCGCGGTGTGTTGGAGCGTCGTCAGGGAGACGGCACGGTGTTGAAGCAGGCAGTGGGGCAGTCCGCGTCTGGGGGAAAGGTTCTGTACATCAACATCAATGTGCCAGGGAAAATCTCTCCTGCCCCCTCGATAGAATATGAGATGCTGGCGGACAATCTGCGCCGTCATGGCCTGGAGATGGAGTATCTGTCGGTGCACGAGTTCACGGACCGCATTGCATCGGCTGCCCAAGGGGCGCAGGGCATATTGCTGTATGGTGAATTTCGCCCCGTGTTTCTGAAGGCGGTTCAGGCGTTGGGACTGCCGACGGTTCTCATCGGCGGGAGATATCTAAGTGGTCGCCCCTTTCCGCAGGTGACATTGGATGCAGTAGCCTGCGCCCGTCAGATTACGGGACACTTCCTTCGGGATGGGGCGCGGAGGATGGCGTTTCTCAACTCCAGTCCCGAGTATTTCATGTCTCGTGAACTGGAAATTGGCTTCCGAAAGGAGCTGGAGGCTTTTGGCGACAGCGGGGTTGAGGGGACGGTCATCTCGATCAGGCAAGATGACAACGGCCCCTTGGAGCGTTTTCTTGAGGTGGCGGAAGATTATGACGCAGTTGTCATGGAGGTTGGCAACTACCTGCGTTTTCTGGCGGCATGCCGACACTGCAACCGAATGCCGAGGACGCGCATCGGAGTGGTGCCTCTTGCGGAATTTTTCAAGAATGACCTGACCATGCGCCACCTGTTCCATGCGGATAGAAATACGGTGCTGTCGTGTCTGCAGGGAGACATGTTTCAGATTGCCTGCGACAAGCTGTGCGCAAGGATTCTGCATGACACGCCAATCACGTCGTGTTGTCTCACGGCATGCCTGGAGGGGGGATGAGCCGTGAGTGACACGCCTTGGAATGGTTGGCCTGCGCGGAGAGCGCGGCCTGCAAAACCGAGCCGTGAAACCAAGCGCGGGTGGCGGGTTTGGCAGACCGCGCTCCGCGCGGTCAATAACAGTCGCTGAAGGATTGCTTTTTTCAGGAGGTTGCCATGGAAAAGAAACTGGTTGCGATGATGATGGCTCTCGCAGTGACCGCGATGTCCGCCGAGATTGGGATTGTACGAGACGGAAAGCCACTGGCCGTGATTGTTCAGGGACGCACTGAAAAATGCACCACGCTGGCGGTGGAGGTCCTTCAGGAGTGCGTGGAGATGTCGACGGGCGTTCGTCTGGAGGTCGTCCGCCCGAAGGCGCTTGCCTCCTTGTCCAAGGAGACGACGCGGATTGTGGTCGGGGAATGCACCTATGCGAACGAGCATGGCGTGTTTCGCGAAAGGCTTCCGCTTGAGGAGTATCGAATTGAGGCAAAGGGGAACGCCATCTTTCTGTATGGGCATGACAAGGAGCTCCCCAACGGCGTCACGACTGGCGCCCCAGGCATGATTCATCCGACGATGGATTTCCGCCGCTACAGCCCCGCCACCGCATGGGCCGTCACGGCGTTTCTGGACCGTTTCGCGGGCGTTCGCTTCCTCTGGCCAGGAAAACTTGGCACGTACTGTCCGAAGAGACAGAATCTCTCCGTGCCAGACGGCTTTTCCTTTCAGGGGCGTCCCCGCTACGAGAAACGCCATATCTGGTTCAACATGAGCACCAACCAGGAGGTCTGGGATGCCACCAATCGCTATTTCATGCTTCATCAGCAGGGGACACGAATAGACACCGCGTTCATGCATCATTTCGATTCCTGGTGGGATATGTTTTCAGAGACGAAGCCAGAGGTGATTGCGCTTTCCCCTGAAGGGAAGCGTGACTATTGGAACAGGACCAGAAATGCCAAGATGTGCCTGAGCAATCCAGAGACCCAGGAGCAGGTCGTCGAACTCTGGCGAAAGGACGGATGCCCCGACATGTGGTCCCTCTGTCCGAATGACGGGCTGGGATTCTGCACCTGCTCTGGATGTCGGGCAATGGACAGCGAGGAGACGCGCAAGGCCTCTGCCGAGGATGTCTGGAACGCGAAGGTGAATCTCTCGCGGAGATACGATCTCTTCTGGAACAGCGTCATCGAAAGGATGCGGAAGGAGAACCAGAAGGTGCGCGTCTGCGTGCTCGGCTATGGGCCGTACAAACTTTTGCCAGAGGGTACGAAACTGGAGCCGGCGCTGCTTGCCGCCGTCGTCCCCGCCGATTTTGATGTCAGGGGCATCGGGATGCAGCAGTGGGACTCCTGGGTCCGCACAGGGGCCACGCTTGAACTGCGTCCGAATTGGCTGAATACCTTCTTCTTTGCGCCGTATCTTCCGTTGCGGCAGACGGCGGATTTCATGGCGAAGAGCAGACCGAACAGCATCGGTTACGAGCATGACTGCTTTTACGGATGCTGGCCTGCCCAGGGACTTTACTGCTACATGATTGTCCGAATGGCGGCACGAGAGGAACTTTCGGTAGATGACGTCGTGGACGAATATGTCGCCGCGTTCGGCAAGGGGGCGACGGCAATCCGCAAGTGGATCCGCTACTGGGAGGATTACACAGACCGTCTCCGTGGTGGCGTCGCCGAGGAAAGCGAAGTGAAGAAGGAAGGGCTGTATGACCAGATCTGCGCCTCAGACAAGCGCATCCGCCCCAATGCCCTCTATGGCTGCTGGGATTCCCTTCATCTCTCCTATCCAGAAGAGGTCATGAAGCCTGCATACGATTGCCTGGACGAGGCGCGACAGGCGATTGGGGATTTGGATTCCGATGCGGCTGCCCGCGTGGAATTCCTGCGTGACGGCATGACGCATGTGGACTTGATGCGGAAGACGCTAGGGCTTTTCTGGAAGGCGCCGGCTGGCAGGAGTCCTGAATTCATGCAGGCATTCAACGAGCTGTTCGTCTGGCGAACGGCGAAGGAGAGAGACTTTGTCCTCAACCGCCATCATATCATGTACAACGAATTCTCGCGTAACATCCGCATAGTCCCTCGGAATGCGGATGGAACGCCGCAGAAGGCGGATGTATATGATAAGGTCTGGAAGAACAAGAAATGATTTTTGGCAAGAGTGTTCTGAGTCGTGGGACCCACTGAAAACCAGAAAAGGAGAAGTCTGAAATGAACATTGCTCCCGCAAGAAGAATAAGTTTCACTCTCATTGAACTGCTTGTCGTCATCGCCATTATAAGCGTACTGGCGGCGATGCTGCTGCCCGCCCTGAGCAAGGCAAGGGAGAGGGCGCGTGCCATCAGCTGCATCAGCAACCTGAAGACGCTGATGCTCATCACGGTAATGTATTGGGATGACTATGCGATGCCCTTTGAGCATCAGAATCCGTCTGGCTGGACTTGGCCGAGGTATGTGAGGGAATATGATTCGACTGCAAAGAACATCAAAGGCTCCAACACCTACCTCCGCTGTCCCTCGATGACGAGCAATTGGTTGACTAACTCGGTGCATAATGCTGGCTACCTCTACAACAATTCAGTGGGACAGCCCTATGGCAATAAGCGGTTCAGCGGCGCCACCCATGGCGGCGGAGCCGCCTCCAGGCAGTTCATTTACTGCGACGCGCACGACAACGCGGGAATCATCTCTCCGAATGTCAATGCCACCATCTATGACAACGTTTCAGGTTCCTACCCCGCCATCACGCGCACGATGCCGAACAGAGCCTATTTCCGCCACAACGGAAAGCTCAACACCGCCTTCGCTGACGGACATGCGGAACCACTGAGCGCCATCACCCGCGCCAAATCCAACACAGATTGGGCTGATGAGATGATCATTCGCTTCTACTACGTGCAATAACCCCTCTTCCTTGAAAGCGCAGAACCGCCAGTCCCTCCTGACGCGATGGAATGTCAGGTCAAGGGAGTGATGGCTGACTGAGCATTCAAGACGTAGGCGTGATATACAAATCCATCTCATGAAAGCTCCCCTTCCTCACATCATTCCGTTCTGGCTCTGGAACGGCGTCCAGACGGAACCTGAGATCAGCCGCCAGCTTCAGCTGGTCGCTAGCCGAGGCATTCCGGGTGTGGCGATCCATGCGCGGACAGGGAACGAGATCCCCTATTTGTCGGAACGGTGGATGGCGCTGGTCCGTCATGCCTGTGAAGAGGCGAAGCGTCTCGGTCTGGTAATCTGGATATATGACGAATTCGGCTTTCCCAGCGGCTCCGTCGAGGGACGTCTGCCAGGGACTGGTGAGGATTATCAGCAGAAATCGCTCCATTTCGAGGCACATCCCCTCTCCGCTCGCAAGGAGCTTGAGGCGCAGCCAGACGTCCTGAGGGTTTTCCCCAAGGGAAGGAACCAGCTTCTGGTGTTTCGGCGTCATCTGCTTCCCCAGCACCCCGACTTTCTCAACCCGAAGACCGTGAAGCTGTTCCTGAGACTGGCTCATGAGGAGTATCGCAAGGCCGTCGGCGATTATTTCGGAAATGTCATCCAGGCATTTTTCACCGACGACAATCTGATACTGCTGGAACGCGGGGCGGTGCTTCCCTACACGGATTCTCTGGAGGAGAGCTTCACAAAGACCTATGGATACTCTCTTCTTGACAATCTTGACGCCCTGGTGGAAAACCGCCCCGAAAGCCCTGCCATCCGCCTGGACTACTACCGTCATCTGGCGGAACGCTTCAATGCGGGCTTTGTCCGTCCAATGCATGCGTGGGCAAGCCGTCATCGCCTGAAATTCTACGGGCATCTCTCTTCCGACGAGGGGCCGATGGATTACTGCTCGCGCACCTTCGGCGACACGGGCGAATACATGATGAGTTTCCACACGCCTGGCGCCGACGATTTCCTCACCTTTCATCATGACAAACGCTATCTGAGATATGCGACCAACCAGTTCGGCAGCATTGACTTTCACAATGGCGTCGCTGGATTCTCGACGACTGTCGTCATGAAGCAGCCATCCTCGGTTGCCTCCCAGCTGGGGGACGGGAGTTGCATGTCGGAGACATTCAGTTCCCTGGGCTGGGGAGTTTCTCCCGATTCGCTCATCGCCCACATGAACTATTTGTGCCTGATGGGCATCAACATCTCCGTGCCTCACTACTACGCCTACAGCACTGCCCTTCAGGCAAAGCGCGACCACCCGGCCAGCTTCTTCTTTCAGCAACCCTATTTCCCCGTCAGCCGGGAGATTTTCGCGGAGACGGACCGTTCGCTGACCTTGACCGCGCGAGGGCGCAATGCGGCGGACACGCTGGTCATCTATCCCATCCAGTCCGTTCAGGCCGGTCTGGACGGCGACCAGATGGACATCCCTGGAAACTACCGCTGCGAGACGCATTCTGCCTATCCCGACTGCCGGCGGCAGACGGAACTTTTCCAGAGGCTGTGCCATGCGCTGCTGCAGGCGCATGTGGGCTTTGAGCTGGGCTATGAATCGGTTATCCGCCATCATGCGCAGGCGGAGGAGGGCGCACTGGTCATCGGCCATGCCCGATACACGACAGTCATCCTTCCTGGGCTTACCACGATTTCCTCCACATTGCTGAAGCTGCTCCAGAAGGCGCGGAGCCTGCGCATCATCTATCTCGCCAGTCGTCCTGACATGGTGGACGGCAAGCCGTTCAACCCCGAATTGCTCCCGCAAGGGGAGTGCCATCGTAGTCTGCGCTCTCTTGCGCAAAAGATGCCGTCGCCCATTCTGGAGGGTATCTCCTCTCCCGAGACTGGCGTCAGCGCCCGTTGCGTAGATGGAAAACTGGAGTACATGGTGGCGCATTTCGGGGGTAGGCCGACGACGCTTCATTTTGACCTGAAGGGATATGAACTGTACCTGCCCGCGTCGGATACGCGGAGGCCATTGCCGGCGGACGTGACGCTTCAGCCTGGGCGCGCTGTCCATCTTTTGCCGTCGGACGGTGGGAAACGCCATGCCGTGGCACGGACTGTCATGAGGAAGGCCACGCCAGTCTCCCCGTCCTGGGAGATTTCCCTGGACAATCCGAATGTGCTGATGCTGGACGCGGCTCGGCCTCCCTACGGCTTTCTGACACCATTTGACGATCCAGATTTCGCCATCCAGCCGAAGAACACCCTCTTCTATCTGGAGTTCGACCGTCCGAAGGCCTGTCAGGGAGCAATCCGCTTTGCTTACGAACCACAGGCGGTCACCCGACTGAAACTCAACGGAACGGAATTGCTGACGAGGCAGTCTTCCCCCTCCAAACCGACTTCATCGCTTCTGGAACTGGATGTGACAAGGATTTTGAGGCACAGGAATGTCTTGACCTTTGACATTCGGAACCGACGCCCTGAACCCTTCTATCTGTTCGGGGATTTTCGGGTCCGTCTCGGAAGGAGAATCCACAGCGACGGCAATGGGTGGGACATGCCAGAGCAGGCCAGCCTCCGCCCGACAGTCGAGCCATTGCGCTTCGGCTCGCTTTCCGAACAGGGATGCCCTTTCTACTGGGGTTCTGTCAGTTATGAGACGACGCTTGAACTGAAGTCCGTGAAGACAATCGCCGTGCGTCTGCCGAAGGCCATTGCCTCCGCCATCACCCTGAGCGTCAACGGAAAAAGGCTGGAGACGCTTTCCGCCGAACCATGGCTGTGGGAGATACCAGCGCAAGTCCTGAAGCCTGGCGTAAATTCGCTTCGGCTATGCCTCTTCAATACGGCACAGAATTTCTTCGGCCCGCATCATCCAGATGCGCAGAGGAGGCATTTCACTGGCTGGCGTCCCAAAGGCAACCGCTATTTCTGCGTGGCGTCCTTTGGGATTCTGGAGCCACCTGAACTCAGCATCTTCTGATTCTGTTGCCCAATGAGGTAATTGCAAAACTATCACCCAACCGCCAAAACGCCGCAAGCACCATGTTCCTTTGACCAAAGGGAAAGGGAGTCGTTAGCCGACGATTGACGAGACATCGACGAGATAGATGCGCCGACGGCTCTGCTCGTGGATGGAGTCAAAGGTGAGTTTGCGACCGTCATGCGACCAGCGGGAGTGCAAATCGCAGCGTGTGGGGACGGGGTACGCGGGGTCTGCCCAGAAAGAGCCTATCTCATACGCCTTGCCAGTGGCGAATTCGTAGAGGAAGAGCTGGCGATGGTCGCCATTGCCGTAGGGATAGGAGTCAGTGACCATCCACTTCTGGTTAGGGGAGCCTGCGCAGTGGCCGTCGCCGGGGAAATAGTCACGGGCGACGCACTCCACCTTGTCGGTCTGGTCAGTGAAACGGTAGTACTGCCAGTCAATCTTGTCGGTGAGATTGCCCCGCTCACGGACGTAATGGTTGGCGAAGTTGATGATTTCGCGGTCATTGAGCCAAGTGTAGTGGCTGCTCATGTACTCAAGGTTGATGGGGTAGATGTCGGAGCCGTCGCGGTTGGCGGTGAACATGTGGGTGATGTGCCAGCGCACATTGTTGTTCCAGATGCGCCAGCGGTGGAAGAAGGCGAAGCGTGTGCCCGACGGATTGAAGAGCAGGTGGTTGAACCAACTGGGCGTATTGGCCATCCCCTCGGCAGGGTAGGCGCGCACTATCTGGTCAATGGAGATGACCAGCTCCGCCTGGTTCTTTTCGATGTCGAGCAGGAACACGCCATCGTTTTCAGGATGTGCGTAGTCGATGGTGGGATCCTCCAGACCATCGTAGCCGTATCCTGGGCGTTCCCGTCCCAGACGGGCGAAATTGACGCTGATGGCGTATTTCCTGTCGTTGGTCAGGCAGTAGATGGGACGGCATAGCGTGCGGACTTTTCCAGTGCTGATGTCCTGGATGCGGGAGACGTACTGGCCGTCCTCCACGTCGTTGTAGATGACCTCGTGGTCGGAGAACCACTGAAGCATGGAGCCCTGCTGCCAGTTCCAGGCCAAGGTTTCCGCCAGGGGGGTGAACTTTTGCGTGTTCGGCTCCAGAATGCCGACGGTGTTCTTCTCGCCGAAGCGTGGCTGGCGGGCCGTGAACGGGATGCGGTTGGCCAGCAACAGAGTGTCGCTGCCGTTGAACTGGTATTTGTCAAAGTAGCCGAAAAAGTAGTGGTTGCCGTCATCGGGCGTCACCGCCTTCACGGGCAGATGCTGTTTCACGTACTTGTCCATTATTGCTCCTGTTCGAAATGTCTTTGCGTTTCCTCAAAAGTGCTGGCCAGTTGTTCACGTTGTTCCTGCGGGAGAGCGGTTGCCGGATAGACTGGATGCCCCGCAGGCAGACCGCGGCTTTCCATCAGAGCCTTGAGAGGCGGAATGATTCCCTCGCTGCGGACGAATCTGCCCAAGGTCGCCACGCTGGCGCAAATGTTGCGCTGATGGCGACGCGCGTTCTCCACATCGCCAGCCTGGAAGGCGCGGTAGAGGCCCGCGAATTCACCGGGAATCACGTTGTAGAGTGCGCCGATGCCCGCCTGGGCTCCTGAGACCAGACCGCAGAGGAGTGTCTCGTCCGCCCCGTTGACGACATTGATGTTGCCGCCGTTCACGGTCGTCAGTTTCCACAGCTCGTAGTAGTTGACGCCAGTGTATTTGAGGCCGATGATGTTGGGCGCTTGAAGCAGCCGGGACATCAGCGACATCATGGTGGCGCCGGCAAAGGAGGCCGTCCTGTACACCAGGATTGGGAGGGGGGTGCGCCTGGCCAGTTCCTGGTAGTAGCCCACCGTGTCGTCCTCGGAATACTGGTAGTAGAGCGATGGGGGAACCGAGGAGAGGCCGTCCGCCCCGCATTGGGCGGCATGTTCGGCGAGTGCGAACGCCTCGTCCGCCCTGACGGAGCCGCCGACCTGGACGATGATTTTGCCCCGTCCGCGATTTGCCTGGATGGCGCACTCGACCATTTTTCTGCGGATGTCAGGCGACAGCGCGGGACCCTCGCCAGTTCCGCCGCATAGGTAGAACCCGTGCAGTCCTGCGGCCAATTGGTATTCAATGAGGTCGGCGACGGCGGCGCAGTTGAGATTGCCCGCCTTGTCCAACGGGGTGACCAGCGCGCTGAACACTCCCTTGAAGATTTGATTGTCGTCCATAATTTGTGTCTTTGTTCAGTTTTCCCATGCGGACGCGATGAAGTCCGCCATGGCGAGTTCGTCCCGCACCGAAAGGGCCGTGTGTCCGAAATGCCGCTGTTGGCGGTAGGTCACCTGGTGGCCGGTGCGAAGGAGTTCGGCGACCATCTGGTCAGAGTAGGATTTGGGCACGATGTCATCGCCGTCACTGTGAACAAGCAGATAGGGGATTTGGGGCATCCTCTCTGCTTGGCGAAGCGGCGAATGCTCCTTCAGGCGGTCGCGGAAATCACCGCCTTCGGGGTCAAACATGTTGTGCATGGCGGCGCAGCCCGATGGCCTGGCGGGTGTCCAGTGGGCGTAGTAGTCCTCGGGATCGCACAGGGGGGCAAGGGCGGCGCAGCGCGCCACAGGCCATTTCCCGTAGCGGCAGTAGAGCAGGGCGGAGGCCCCGCCCATGCTCTGGCCTGCCGAGATGAGCGGGACACGTTCGTCCAACTGGTATTGACGGTAGATTTCGGGAATGAGCCTGTCCACGAACGCCACCTCGTTTCGGCTGAGGAAACTCCAGGGGTTGCAGAAGGGAAAGACAACCAGGCCGCCTCTGGACGAGACTTCCGCCTCCAGGGCGGTGATTTGGTTGCGGGCGGTGCGGCACAGTCCGTTCAGGCCGTGAAACCAGAGCATGACTCCGCGGATTTCACCCTCCAGAAACAAATCCCCGAACCAGGCGGTTTTCTGTAGCCAGGAGGCCATGCGTTACTCTTCGAGGACTTTCAGGTTGCGGAAATCGACTTGACCAGTCTTGCCAGGCAGGTCGAAAATCATTTTGGCCCTGGCGAAGCCGGCGTGGGGCGCCCCGCTCAGAATCTTGTTCATCTTGCTTTCTCCTTTTTTTGACGACTATTGCATGAACCAGCGAACCTGGCGCAGTTCATAACTGGTCTGGGAAGCGTTCTGGGTGTAGTAGAGGGTGAGGTATTCATTCGGTGCGAGTTCGACGGTGGAGGGATATCCGCAATCGGACGATGGAGTGGCTGCCAACTGCATGGGTTCTCCCCATTCGGCCCCATTGTCCTCACTCACGCGCATGTCCACGCCGAAATGACCTTGATTGCGGTTGCCGTAGCAGAGCATCAGCCGACCATCCGACAGGCGAAGGAGATTTCCAGTCACCTGACGGCGGAGCGTGAGTTGCTGGACATAGCGCCAGGTCTTGCCGTCATCCAGGGAGTCATACTGGAGCAGACCGCGGTTTTCCGTGCGGACGGCGGCGAGCCAATGCCCGCCTCCCAGAAACTCCACGGCGGTCTCGTTGCATTTTTCGGCGATTCGGCTGATGGTTTTCCAGGACTTTCCGCCATCAATGCTACGAACAAAGAAGGTCTCCGCCAGCCCATTCAGGTTGAGGTAGGCTGCGGTGCAGAGGTCGCCGTTGTCGGTCTGGAGGATGTTGCCGAAGGGCACCCAAGGCAACGGCGCCAGGCCGCAGGCGTCCTCGGGGCAAGTCCAGCCATCTCCGTTTTCTTCCAGGCGCACGGAGAGAGGAGCCAACTGGCACACGCGCCTGGGCTGTTCCACGCCCTGGGAGCAAAGTCGCCAGCCAGCGCACAGCACCAGGGCGGTGTCCCCGAACGTGCCGACGGCGTGGTTGCAGCGTGTCATCTCCTCGCCAGCGGGGAAGATGGTGCGGCGGCTGCTCCAGGTCTCCCCCCCGTCTCGGCTGAGCATCATGTCGAGGCCACCTGGCTTCAGGGCGTGGGAGGAGGCGTTGTGAAACACCGCCAGAAGCACCCCCGTTTCAAAGCGGCGCAGGTTGGGCCATGCGCACACATCCCCGCAGATTAGTCGGTCACTCTTGATGACGAGGCTCATTCGCGGGTCTCCAGATAACGGAACAGGGCGCGCATCATGTCGCGTCCCTTGGTTCGGAGGTTCTCGGGGGAGAAGCCGTTCAGATGGCAGCCGAAGACGGAGGTCAGTCCGAACTCATCCAGCATGAAACGCTCAAAATACCCTTTGGGGCGGATGGTGAGTTGGACAACCTCTGGCGCGGGATTCCAAATGTCGGTGCGGTTCTCCAGGGCGACCTGGCAGAGTTTGCGGTCGGCGGCCATGAAGTCCACTGGGCCATGGGTGTAAGTCCAGTTGCCGTGAACCTTGCCCGCGAGCGCAAAGGAGAGTCCGCGCTCCACCAAAGAGTGTGCGAATCTTTTCACATTGACCAGTTCATCGGGGCAATAGTCGCGGTGGAAGCGGAGACCGCCGTAGCCGTAGCCTGCGCTGTGGTAGGAGCCCGCGATAACGCCATCGACACCCACCATTGGCACCGCGAAGAAGCGGAAACGGCGACGCATTCTCTGGGCAAGCGGGGAGTCGCCAAGCAGTTCCAGAAGCAGTCCCTCAAAGGCGAAACTTCCCGTGAACTCATCGGCGTCCTCGCGTGAAATGAAGAAGACGGCCTGCTTTGCCTCTGGGTTCTCAGCGATTTCCAGCAGTGGCTGCTCGATTCCATTGCGGCTGACGCCGATGGAGGAACGCTTCAGGAACGGGCAGGGCGGCAGTCCATCCAGAAAGCGCATCATGTCGCTGTAGAGATAGACGGGGGAGGAACTTACCCAGGCGCAGTCCTCCGTGAAGGTCTGGTCAATCACAAACAGGTTGTTCCAGGTGGAACGGTCGTTTTCAAAATGGTCAACATCTTGATAGTCCGTGCCATTGTAGGTAATGACTGGGGGGACTAGCTGGTCGCCGTTGCGAAAATGGAGATTGCCGTCATTCCAGTGAGCCAGGGTCGGCTTGTAGTCCCGGCAACGGAAGGAGAACAGAATGCGCCGTCC
The DNA here is from genome assembly GCA_017431185.1 of Victivallales bacterium. Next base: position 12,983 of record JAFRLP010000656.1, read on the forward strand.
TTTGCAGCCTTGGATGCGGAAACGGAACTGGTATGGCGTGTCTGGGCGCAACTCCAGAAAATACCAGTTTTCCCCGCAGCGCACAGCCCTGTCCAGGCAGCCGCCTTCAAAGTCAGCGTCAATCCGCACGGGATCTTCAGATTGAGGTACGTAGATTTTCATGGTTGTCATGGCTATTTGACTCGGGGCGTTTTTCCGCGAGTCAGATAGTGTTTCACATGCGACTCCAGATTAATGCGCATTTCCTCGGGATTTTTGTCTTCCAGCGCCTTGACAATGGCCTGGTGCTCGTCGATGATCCTTTGCGGGAAGGCTCCGAAAAAGTCCTTGTGCTCCGTCTGCGGGCGGAACTTTTCATTGAAGAAATTGACCAGCAGGGGAACCATTCCGCAGATGATGGGGTTGTGGGTGGCGTTCATCAGGTTTTTGTGGAATTCGCCGTCCAGTCGGATCATCTGCTGATAGTCCATCTCCGTGTTCATCTGGCGGCAGATGTCATTTAATTTGCGCAGGTCTTCAGCGGTGGCGTTGCGGACAATCAGTTCAGCGGAGCCGACTTCGAGGGCATAACGGGCCTCGGAGAGACTTGGGAGCAGACGGTCGGCCTCGGCGTCCAGGAATGGCATGTAGTTTTCGTAGGGGTCCTTTGGCATCAGGCGCGCAATGGTGGGCCCGATTCTCTGTTTGGAGACGATGATGCCCAAAGTGCGGAAATGCTGCATCGCCTCCCGCACAATGTTTCGGCTTATGCCCAGTTCAGTGGACAGCGTGTTCTCTGGCGGCAACGGGTCTCCCATCCCCAGCCTGTTCTGCGTGATGTAGTTCTGAATGGCCTCTATGGCGCTTTCTAGCGTGCTATGAGTTTTTAGTTGCGGCAGTCCCATTTTGTTCCTTGTCTGGTATCTATTCTGCACCGTGCATAAGATATCCTTGAAACGATAAAAATCAAATGGCGAATCCCTGGCAGGATGCGCCGCCAAATCACTGTCGGAATCCTTCAGTCCCCGATATTGTCCAGATGCCGTGTTGGCCGCGCGGAGCGCGGCCTGCCAAACCTGCCTGTGAAGCCAGGCACGGTTGGTGGGGGTGGCAGACTGTGCTCCGCGCGGTCTGTATCAGTCGCAGGGGGATTACTCCCTGTCTCTCACTGCAATTGGATAATGACATAATTGGCATCCTTGTAGGCCAGGAATGTGCCCGCACCCGTGGGGTTGTAATATGTGTACCATTCAGATCTTAGCGTAACAGGGCGGATGCTGGTGGCGTGCCCGTCAAAGGCCGCCAGATTCAATCGCCCGTTGTGGAAGACGGTGGGGATGCCGCGGTTGGTATCGACCCATTCAGAGGCCAAGAAGGCACTTGGAATATAGGCACACTGGTATTTGGTCTTCTTGGCGTCATCGTATTGCGTGCCATTGTCGATGAAGTTTACCCACTGGCCGAGCGAAACGGCATTCCCACCCCTGTCAACTGAAAAATAGGCATCCTTCAAATTAATGCCTCCCTCATACGTTGCCCTATAGGGTGCCGCGTAGCAGGTGCTGCGCGTCTCCGTCATGCCCAGGGCATTCGGGCCGGACGGGCACCGGTAGAAGGCGGGTTTGCCGTTCCGCGGTTCCGCCTGGATGTATCCCCCTGCGTAAAAATGGTCTATCCAGGTCTGGGGTTTCTTCAGCCCCAGGGTGAATCCCGGAAACACATCCTCGTGGTCATGAAGATACATCTGCGAAACCACCGCACACTGCTTCAGGTTGTTGATGCAGGATATGCTGCGCGCCTTCTCACGAGCCTTGCTTAACGCAGGCAACAGCATCGAAGCAAGCACGGCGATTATGGCGATGACGACCAGCAATTCAATGAGCGTGAAACAACGTGAAGCAGTTCTTTTCATGGCCAACTCCTGTGGTGATCGGAAGCACTGAGATTTTGAAGGTTTGTAATATTATAGTACAATTCAAGGGTTTGTCAAATCCAACGAAGAAAAAAAGCAGGTGACATTGAGAAAAAAAGTTTTTTGCGGTTAAATTATGGGTGTTTCGCATTGATTTGAGATTTTTTTCACTAGGAACTTACTATGTACTGCAAAATGCATTGGCTGATTCTATGCGGCGCGCTGGCGCTGGCTGCATGTCGCTCCACTAACCAGACGGAGAAGATGGAGACGGGGGATGCGCCTAACGCCCGTAGCGTCTATGAGCAGGGCGAGCATGTCCTCTGCCATAATGGGGAAATCATGCTTTCCCGCGTTGTCCGCCCTCTGTTTGCAGACGAATTCCGGTCGGATAGCGGCGCCTGGGAGAAATTCGAGAACCGCGAGTCGCGCCTGACTGTCAAGTATGGCCAGCACGAGGGGATTTCCGGACTGATCATGCGCCGCGGCGCAATGGCGGGGGAGGATACGGGATTTTTCCTGCTCTCGCGTTCCTTCGAGGTCACCTCCAACACCAGTTTCCAGCTGACCTTATCCGCTTTGGGCACGATGAACATGCGTTCCTCCGCCAATCGACAGGCTCCTTTTGCCAGCGCCATCCTCTGGCTGGACGAACAGGGGGAGGAAATCGAAACACTTCCCTTTGATATCGATACCCGTGTTGATTCCCCTTTGCGCACCACCGTGATGGGACTGGTTCCCGCCAAGGCGAAGAAAGGGCGTATTCGTCTGGGCTGCGATGTCCCCGATTTTCAGGAAAATGACTTCATCGTGTTTTCCAGGATATCCTTTGTCGGCGAGGCAAAGGGAAGTCGTCTGTGGACGACGGGGGGGATCATTTCCCGCCCATTCCGCATGACAGAGCCGAGTTTTCGCGTTACCTGGCAGGCGCATCAGCCTCGCCAGACCTCCATCTATTTCCAGCTTTCCGTCGCCCCCGACGTCAACGGCTCTCCAGGCGCATGGACTCCTTTCCAGGGGCCGGGAAAGGACCCGCAGCGCGCTTTCCTGAAAAGCGGGGAACATGCCTTTGCCATGCCGCAAGGCTATTCCTGGCTTCGCTACCAGGCTCGGCTGCACGGCAATGGCAAGGATACGCCCGTGCTCAAGGCGGTCTATCTGGGGACACAGGCGGATGGCAACTGGGCCGGCCCCGACATCCTGCCGCCCGTCATTCAGCGAAACAGTCCGGCCAACGCCCTTTCGGACAGCGCTCCCGTCAATTTCATAATCCAGGACGATACCGTGCTGGACTGGCGCACCTTCAGTCTGGCTCTGGATGGGGTGGACGTCACGGTGCATACCCGTTGCAGTGGCAATGCCGCGGTGTTTGTGCCTCCCGCACCGCTTCGCTACGGGCTTCACACCTTCCGGCTGAGCATTGCGGATGGCGCGGGCAACCGTGCCAGCGGGAGTTTCCCGCTGCGAGTGGGTGGACATGTGCAGCGTCTGCCTGTCATGGTGACGGAACGGGGCGGTCTGCAAATCAATGCGCGTCCATATTTCCCCATCATCGCCTGGGATGTCTGGAAATCCAGTTTCAACAGCCAGAGCTTTGACAAGGCATTCCGCGATTTGCGGCACGTCGGCTTCAATGCCGCCTGTACGCCCATCAACAGCCGCGGCGAGGATTTCGAGGATTTTCTGCGAGCGGCAGACGGCAATGGCGTGCAACTCATCGTGTCCGGCAGTGGCGGTCCCAATGTGGATGAGCCGGAAAGGTTGCTCAAGGATGTCGCCAACGACCAGGGACATTCCTCCATTCTAGGCTGGTATCTGGCCGAGCAGGCCACCCAGAAGATTGCCCCCTGGCAACTTCAGTCTCAGGCGAAGACGGTGCGTGAAATCGACCCGATGCACCTTACTTTCCGTTCCGAACTGGCCAATGGGGCGCATCTTCCGGGAGCCGAATTCGCCGGAACGACGGAAGGGCTTCTGCCATTCGTTTTCCCCATCCGCGACAGGAGTTCCCGCATCCCCGAGGTCATCTCCATTCTTCAGACGGCACGGCAACAGGAGCCGAAGGGAGTCGTCATCCCTGTCCTGCAATGTTTCCAGGGCGACGGATATCCCGTCTATCCCAGTTTGCAGGAGTTGCGGGCGATGGTGTGGCTGTGCGCCGTCCATGGGGCCAACGGAATTGGTTTCTTCACCTATAACACGAGCGAAGAACTGCGGGGCATGACTGCCGATGCGCAGGTTTGGAAGAATGTCAGCCGTGTTGTCAACGAGTTGTCTCGCCTTCAGAGCGCATTGACTGCGCCGATGGTTCCTCAACCTCCGCGACCGAAGATTCTCAAAGGGGCGGAGTTGGATTTGCTGGGGCATCCCTCCATCAGTTATCTGTACAGGGAGATAGGGAATCGTCGCCTCCTGTTCTGCGTCAATTCGACACGGGAGGTGTTGGACGTCCGCTTCTCCTTGCGTGACGCTGACCAGGCCACCGTGCTTTTCGAGTCTCGGACAGTCAACTTGGCCAAAGACCGCCTCACTGACCGGTTCCAGCCTTTGGATGTCCATATCTACGAACTTCACCGAATGTTCGAATAGTACACCCTTTGGCACCTGAAGACTCCATAGTTGAACTGACCCGTCTGCTGGCGCTGAAGGCTTGGCGGGCGGCTCAGGGACTGGCGGTCGGCGCCTGGCGTAGCCGGTTCTCCGGCAACGGGCTGGATTTCAGCGAACTGGCCGATTACACGCCTGGGGAGGATGCCCGTGCCATCCATTGGCCGGCCTCCTTGGCCAGGCATCGCATTTTGGTGCGTCGCTTTGAGGAGGCGAGGGAAATCCCCCTTTGGCTGGGGGTGGACTTGTCACGCTCGATGCGGATATTGCCGGAAAGCTGGCGTTGCCTGTGTGAAACGGTGGCTTTGCTTTCGGCCTGCGCCGTCCGCAACGGCGACCCTGTGTGTCTGCTGGCGGTTTGCCAGGGTGAGAGCCACCTTCTGCGCCCGCGCGGCAATGGAGTACGTGCGGTGCAGTCGGTGCTATGGCAACTGAACAGCCTGACGCCCCGTCATTTCGGCACGGACTTGGCGGGCCTTTGCCGTCGGCTCAATGAGCAGATGCCGACGGGGGCGCGAGCCATTCTGCTGACTGACCTGCTTTGTGAACAGAGCGAGGCAGTTGCATCCATTCGGCAGCTGGCCGCTCGCCATGACACGCTGGTTTGCCGAATCGTGCATCATCTGCCCTAGC
>JAFRLP010000657.1 GCA_017431185.1 Victivallales bacterium
AGATCAAGCACCATGTTGTACCCCAAGTTAATGTCCGGATTCGTCTTGAAAAACGTGGTGTTGTATGCGTTCCGGACACTTTCCGGGGTGTAATGGTCGGGGAGGTGCTCAACGTGATGAAGGAACTCGCAACGTCCGGGATGACCATGGCCATCGTCACCCACGAAATGTCCTTTGCCCGCGAAGTCGCCTCGCGGGTTCTCTTCATCGACCATGGGAAACTGGTGGAGGAAAGCGCGCCCCAGGAGTTCTTCACAGCGCCCAAGAGTCCGCGTCTGCGCAATTTTCTCGCCACGATGCTTTAGTAGCGGCGGCGTACTCGCCGCCGTCAACGCAGGATACGCACAGACCCCGGCGTTACACATCGCTTTTCATGGGAGGAGTGGCCTCGGGGATTTGCAGGGTGAGTCTGCCGAGCCGCCCGTCCCGAAAATCCTTGACGAAAGTGGTGGCGGCGCGGTCCAAGTCCAGTTCTCCGCCTTTCAGGAGGAAAGAGCGTTTGCGGGCGTAGGACTCCAGCAGGGCGGGGCCGGAGTCGGGCGGAGCGGCCAGGCCGTATGCGCTCCAGTCAATCCTGAGGTCAAGCATCTCCAGCTGCCAGGCCAGAAATTCGGCGAGAATGGTGGGCGGGACAAGGGCGTCGTTGAAGATGCCCAGCAACGCCAGCATCAGAGCCTGCTTGACGCTGGTGATGTTGGGCCAGAGCAGGCCAGGGGTGTCCAGCAAATCCACGCCGTCCATCAGCGCCAGCCACTGGTTGGCACGTGTCACACCAGGCTTGGGGCCGACCTGCGCCTTGTTTCTGTCCAGCAGGTGATTCACCAGAGTGGATTTGCCGACGTTCGGCACCCCCGAAATCATGATTCGCACAGGACGAAGCAGAGGGCGCGTGGCCCCGCGCTTGGCGCGCTGCTCCGCGACAATCCGCTTGAAGTCCAGGGGAAGGTGGCGTATCTGCGCACGGTTCCGCGAGTCAACGAACTGAACCAGTTCCCCGTTGCCCGAAAACCACCGCATCCATTGACGGCTGATGGATGGTGCGGCCAAATCCGACTTGTTGGCCAGCACGATGTGAGGCTTGTCGGCGATGCGCCGAAGCAGTTCGGGATTGCGGGTCAGCAACGGCGCGCGCGCATCCACCAGCTCCACCGCCAAATCGACCAGGGCAAGAGCCTCCTGCATCTGCTTTCCAGCCTTGAACATGTGGCCGGGAAACCAGTTGCGCATGGACAGGGTGTCGAAGGTATCGGGTATCATCAGTAGTCAAATCCGTTGGGCAGCCCAAGGCCCGCCAAAGAGGGAAGTTGGTTCCAGCCGACTGGCTGCGGGCAATTCACCCGCCAGCCTGGCCCCAACTGCGTCTTCGCCCAGGAACTGAACGACAGCAAGTCCTCCAAATCCCAGTGAAGTCGGTCGGATTTCTTGTCGCAGTGGTGCCCGTCCAGACACAAGTCCGGAGTCAGGCCGGTGGCGACCAGCGTCCCCTTCTTTCCAAGAGCGGCAAGTTGGCGGACGGCTTTCTTGGCGTTGTTCAGAACACGGTCATGCTCCCAGCACGGCAAGGTTCCCGGCACGCCTTCCGCCTGCTTGCGCAGATAGGACTCCACGCAGGGCATGGCGGAGAAATCCACGCCAATGGCGGTCGCCATCGGCTCCAGGCCAGACGGAATCTCCAGACCTGGACGGTGCGCGGCAAACGGCACATTCACCACTGGAAGGAGAGGCGCGTCTGCCTGCATCCAAGGAGCCAGCCAGGCCAGAACCGCGCAGAAGCGGTACTCCCGGCACTCGGGAACAGGCCCCAGGGGAGGCACCTCCCCTTCACGCGCTGCGGGCGGCGGCTGGAAATCGGCGGGCTTGTCCGCCAGGATTCGGTTCAGTCGCACTCCCTCGGATGCCATCGTCAAGCGCAAGGAGGGCGGAACCGTCTCCGCGCCGAGACCGTCATCCCATCGCCAGAGGTCAAAGCCCAGGGAGAACTCCAGGCGTGTGCCATCCTGACGCTCCAGCACCAGCGCCAGGGGCAATGGTCTCCACTCCAGCGCCGTGTCCGCCGCCAGATTTTGCCACCGCCACTGGTCGGGACTGGCCACGTTCTCGCGGGTGACAACCAGCAGACGTGTCCATTGCCCAGGCAGCAGCGCCGAGCCCAGTTCCACGGGGGAGGTGACGGCGGCCCCGCGCCCCCACGTCAAATCCCAGACCAGACGGGCGTAGTTGGCTCCATACCGACAGGCGGTGCGTACCCGCTGCCGCCCGCCAGTGGCAAACGTCCCCGCCGACTCAAAGATGGCCAGACCGCCCTTGTGATAGACATGCGGCAACCCGTCGGGCATGAGCTTCTCCTCGCCCCGTCCGTCAATGCGCAGATGGAGTTCGCGCAGGATTTCGCTCTCCCCCAGGGTGATGCTATTCGGGCCGCCGCAACGCCTTTCGGCATGGGTGGCCGTCCATTTGCCATTGTCGTAGATGATCTCCAAAGCCATGGTCGTGTACCTCGCGGGAATAAAGACTGCCTTAACAGTTTCTGACGGAGTTCTGTTGCTACCTGTCCAGAGTGTGAACCCAGGATTCATTGAACTTCAATGTCAGGAGAAACTCCTTTTCATCGAGGGCAACAGGCTTTTTCACGCTAAAACGTTTTGCATTCGATGGAATCCTGGTATGAATTGTAAACTGTGACCCGTGAGGTTGCCAGGTAAAGCAGGTTTCTCCGCTATTTTTGTCAATTCCCAAAAAATTGTTGTTATGATTCAATTCCCATCGGTAATCAGTGACACGAATGGGGCGTGTGTCTTCTTCAAACAAAACAAACTGGGAGAGGTCCTCGTTTCTGACAAGTACCAAAGTGCGCACAACATTGAATTGAGCATAGGCGATGTTGATTCTTTCATTCCAAATACCCAGCACTGCATCACCTGTTTTTTGGACATCTGCCAAAGGGTCTTCAATTCCGTAGGAATAAACCGGAGAGTTTCGGCCGCTGATGAGCCGAATGCCCGTCGCCTTCCAAGGATGCGAGACCTTGACGGTCTTCACTGACCAGCCCATTTTGCCCAAGGCAACATCGGTAATGCCAACCGGCCGCCCCAGATGTGTCCCATTGATGGCCTGGGCAAAGGCATCCCCAAAGTCATCGCCCGACAGGTCTTTTCTGCCCACACTGACCAAAAAAACAACATGGCCGCAGATTTTGACCACAATCTCGTTGGGAATCTGGTTCAGCGGATATAATTCCTGCACATGCGGACGGGCACTGTCCCGTAGTCTTGGCGTTTTATTTTCCATGCAGTATTCTCACTATTTTCTTTGCCACTTCCCTGATCATTGGAACAGCCACGGAATTGCCGGTTTGACGGCGAATGTCCTGATGTGAAACAACAATCCTGAAACTATCCGGAAATCCTTGCAGACGCAACAGTTCTCGTGAAGAGGGTCTCCTGACACCATTGACCAGCAGGTAGTTGTAACTGGCGCCTGTGCGAAGCGCACAGGCGTATGGATGAATGGAAATGTCCCCAGCCTTGTTCTCATGCCATATCGATGGAACAAACACCTGTTTGCCCTGCGTTCTCTCCAGCCTTCGCTGACGAATGTACCCGGAGACGAACAGGGACTTGTCAACCTGCTCATCTGGCTCAAGCACCGTGCCCAAGTCGTAATGGCGTTTGGGAAAGTCAAAGTTGAATTGACCAGCCTTCTGCTGTTCCCTAAATCCAACGATGATGGTGCGCTCCCGTTTCTGAGGAACGCCAAAGTCAAGGGCATTGAGCACTTTCCATTGGACAAAGTACCCCTGCCGATCAAGTTTCTCCAGGATGGTCGCAAATGTTCGGCCCTTGTCATGCGTGGTCAATTGCTTGACATTCTCCAGCAGAAGTGCCTCTGGCCGATGGTAGCCAAGAATCCTCTCTATCTCGAAGAACATTGTTCCGCGCGTATCGGCAAATCCCTGCATCTTTCCCATGATGGAGAACGCCTGGCAGGGAAATCCAGCCAGCAGAAGCTGATGGGACGGAATGGATTCAGCAAGTATGCGAGTGATATCACCAGATGGACGTTCCCCAAAATTGGCCTCGTAGGTGTCACAGGCTGCTTTGTCCCATTCCGATGAGAAAACACAGCGGCATCCCAACTCGTCAAAGGGAAGCCGTATGCCCCCAATTCCAGCGAAAAGGTCTATGAAACAGATGTCATCCATAAGAAAAAAGGCTGGGTCAATCCACACTACCCGGCAAGGACGTCAACCAAGCATGATACAGATAAATCGCCTTAATGTAATGCCTGATTCCATGAAAGCAAATGGCACTTTTGTTGCCAGACGAAAAACTTGCGCTATATTATCTTGACTTAAAGACAATACGCACCTCGCATTTCCTTGGAGACACACCACCATGAACATCCTGGTCACAGGCGGAGCCGGTTTCATCGGCTCGCATCTCTGCAGGCGGCTCGTGCAGGCAGGGCATGAGGTCATCGTGCTAGACGACCTCTCCACCGGACGTGCCCAGAACCTGGAGGAACTGGAGGACGGCAAGCGGCTGCGGCTCATCGTCGATACCGTCAACAATGAACGGATCACGGACGAGTGCGTCCGGCAGGCGGACCGCGTTTTCCACCTGGCCAGCGCGGTGGGTGTCCGGCTCATCATCGACCAGCCGGTCCGCACCATCGAGAGCATCGTCGGGGGCACGCAAACCGTGCTCAAGTCCTGTGCGCGGCATCGGCGTCCCTTCCTGCTGACCTCCACCTCCGAGGTCTATGGCAAAGGGGCCAAAGTGCCCTTCTGCGAAGAGGACGACACCGTGATGGGCCCCACCAGCAAACGCCGCTGGAGTTATGCGACAGCCAAGGCGCTGGACGAATTTCTCGCCCTCGCCTACTGGGTGGAGGCCCGGCTCCCCGTGACCATCGCCAGGCTCTTCAACACGGTCGGGCCGGGGCAGACAGGCCAGTACGGCATGGTCGTCCCCAGCTTTGTCCGCCAGGCGCTGCGCGGCGTCCCCATCACCGTGTATGGAGACGGACAGCAGAGCCGCTGCTTCACGCACGTGGAGGACGTGACTGGCGCGCTCGTCAAACTGATGGAATGCCCCGCCGCACGCGGACAGGTGGTCAACATCGGCAACAGCCGTGAAATCACCATCATGGATTTGGCCCGACGGGTCAAGGAACTGACCGGCAGCGCCAGCCCCATCGAGGTCATTCCCTACGAGAAGGCCTACGGCGAGGGATTTGACGACATGCGCCGGCGTGTCCCCTCCCTGGACAGGGCGGAGCAACTAATCGACTACCACCCCACGAAAACCCTGGATGACATCCTCCGCGACGTCATCGCACACGAACAAAAACAACTCTCCTGAACACCGCCATGATACGAATTGCCATTCAAGGCGCCGCCGGACGGATGGGCCGGATGCTGGTCGCCCAAGTTCTTCAGACCCCTGAAACGGCCCTGACCGCCGCCACGGAAGTCGCCGAGTGCCCCCTCATTGGACAGGACGCGGCGACCGTCGCCGGACTGCCCGCCTACGGGGTGCCCATCACCTCTGACCTGGATGCGGCGCTCGCCTCGGCGGATGTCGTCATCGCCTTCGCCAACTCCCCCGCAGCCGCGATGGAACTCGCCGACAAGGCATCCAAGACAGGCACCAGCCTCGTCATCGGCACGACAGGGCTGACCGACGGGGACAAGGGCAAACTGGCCAAATACGCGGCGGACGGCCTGCGCATCGTCCAATCCCCCAACATGAGCATCGGCGTGAATCTGCTCTTCTCGCTGTGCTCGAAAATCGGCAGGCTGCTCAACGAGGACTACGACATTGAAGTGGTCGAAATGCACCACAACCAGAAGAAGGACGCGCCTTCAGGCACGGCAGTCCGCCTGGCCGAGATTCTCTGCGAGGCCCGTGGCCTGGACTACGCCAAGGATGTCCGGCATGGGCGCGAGGGACTGGTCGGCAGCCGCACCAGGCACGAGATTGGGATGCACGCCCTCCGCGGCGGGGATGTCGTCGGCGACCACACGGTCATCTTCGCCACCAGCGGCGAGCGCATCGAGCTGACCCACAAGGCCTCCAGCCGCCAGACATTCGCGCGCGGGGCCGTCCGTGCCGCCATCTTCCTGTCCACGGCGCAGCCAGGACTGTACGACATGCAGGATGTCCTGGGGCTGAAATAACCAGATAGCCATAACCAATTGTCACACAGTTTATGGAAAAGTCTTTCGCCATTTTGGTTCTCTGCTCTCTAACTCTGCTCGGCGACATTCCCCAGATGTTCCAGCAGGGGGGCGGCAACGCGACTTACCGTGACCGCCAAGGGCGCACTATCGGAAGTTCCACGCAGCAGGGCAATCGCACAACGTACCGGGACAGCAACGGACGACTCATCGGCACGGCTGTCAAGGACAGCAGCGGACGCGTCACCTATCGGGACAGCAATGGTCGCACAATCGGCTCCGCCACCCAGACAGGCGGCAATCGAACCGTCTTCCGCGACCAGAACGGACGCAATCTTGGGTCCTCCTCCCAATCGGGCAACCGAACCGTTTACCGCGACGCACAAGGGCGAACCACCGGTTCCGCCACCTCCACCGGCAACGGGAAAAACACCACCTTCCGAAATTCCAACGGTTCCTTCAGCGGCACCAGGACTGGACGATGACCTTCGCCGAACTGAAACCGCGTCTGCTGGCCTCGCGTTTCCGTTCGCAAAATTCAGGGCGGTTCGCACATTTTTTAATGTTTTGCGTTGTGTCGTGTTGCATTGGCGTGGAATACCACTATATTATTTTAGACACACTTTCCATGGTTTGACGCGGATAATCCCCGGTGTG
>JAFRLP010000658.1 GCA_017431185.1 Victivallales bacterium
CCCGGAAAACTGCGCATGACCCTGGAATGCGTCTCCTTCCTTGCGCCCTAATCACACCATGACCAACTTTCTCGAACAATGCAGGCAGAACTGGGAACGCACCACTCTGCTGGGGACGCTGGTCCTTTGCGCCACGCTCATCGTGACGGCAGTCCTGCTGTTCTTCAACAGGGAGGTCATGCCCGAATCAGGCGACCGCCCCACCACCGCCAGCCTTCAGCCGCAGCATCTGCTGCACCCGATTGACAGGAGCGCGTTGCCCCTGCCCGCCGACAGCGGCCCCTTCCGTCCCACGCTTCAGGCCCCCAAGCCCGCGCAACCGCCCGCCCCCAAACCGGCGACCGTCAAGCCGAAGCCCGCCCCCAAGCCGAAGCCCGCGCCCAAAAAGCCCGAGCAGCCACCGCCCAAACCCAAGCCCATGCCGACATTCCTCCAGGCGACGCTGCAACTCCTGTACCAGACGGTCAACAGCGCAGGGCAGACCATCGCCATTGTCACGGTTTCCGTTCCCGACCAGCCCCCCAAGACGCTGACCTTATCCCCAGGCAAAGCCACCGAGGGCCTCACCTTGCTGAGCGTCGCCTCCACCCAAGCGGAAATCAAGGACGCCAAAGGCAAAAAGACTGTCGTGCCTATCGGCGGCACCGCCACGGTTGCCATGCCGCAGTAAACTCTCCGCCACACGGGGAAGGAAACTGGCCTCGTTGCTTTCATGGCATTGCCTGCCCCAAAAAAGTGACTGGGTTACTATTCGGATTCCACTATAAAAGGAATAGTGCAACTGGGTCAAACGGGTTTTGATTTGTGCTTATTTTCGCACCTTTCTCTTGACTAAACCGCTTTTTGACTGTATAATTATTAACAGTTTTTTGAAACGCTTTACTCCCCCGCCCGTTCCGCCATGTCCAGAGCCAGATTTGCCTTCGGGACTTGGCGTGCCAGGCGCGGGACCCCAACCTGCCCGCGGGACCTTCAGGCCTCGCGGTTAGAAGTATCCTGGAGTTCTGAATCGATACGTATTTCCCACGGCACCACACCCTCTCACCATGGCCAAAACCCTGACAGAACAGATCACCAGCGCATTGACACAGGAACTGGAGGACGGCAAATACCCGATGGGCAGCCGCTTCCCATCGGAAACAATGCTCTCCGACCGTTTCCATGTGAACAAATGGACGGTCAACAAGGCGGTGACGCAGTTGGTGGAGGCTGGAATGCTGCAACGGAAAGGACGTGGCGGCGGCACTGTCGTGATGCAGACCCGACGTTTTCCCCTGGGCACCATCGGCTACGTGGCTCCGCTTGACCGCTATCCCGTCCAGATTCTGCAAGGGCTTCAGGCGGCAGCCCTCCACAGGGGATATTTCACGGTGGTGCTCTCACCGGTTCCCGAAGAACGCGAGCACTACCTGCGGCTGCTGTCGGCGAACTCCGTCCAGGGGCTCATCCTGGTTCACTCTGGCACCCCGAAAATCCCATCTGGCATCCACTGCATCTATGTTGACCATGACTTTCCCAAGGAGGACAAGAGCCATCACACGGTCAACTGCGACAATCATGCGGCAGGCGTGGCGATGATGGACCTGATACTGCGGCGCGGGCATCGGGACATCGCGCTGTTCCTGTCCGAGCCGTTCCCCTACTCCCCTTCCCTGCCCTATCAGGTCCGCGTGATGGGCTTCCACGAGCAGATGCGCACGGCGGGCATCGCCGACTGCCTGGAACGCACCTACACGGGAGCGCAACGCTCTCTGCAAGACGCCTGCTACTGCCTGAAGCGGATGCTCGCAGAACATCCCGACCTGACGCTGATAGCCTGCGACTCCGACAACAGCGCCGAACTGATGTGGCAGGCAGCCCAGGAACTCGGCGTCGACATTCCTGGTCGCATCACCCTCACTGGCTTTGGCAACATCAGCCACCTTCCCTTTGCCACGGCTGACCCATGCCCGCAACTTCTGGGCGAACACGCCTGCAACCATCTCATCGACATGATCGAGAAGCGCTATCGCGGCAGTTCGCCGCTCCACGAAAGACACAGCGTCTCCCTGGTCAAAACCGAATTCATCCCCAAGGTGGTTCACTCCTGATGCCAACAGAGCAAAAATACGATTTTCGTCAGCGGATGCGGGCGTTCCACCAGCCAGGCATGCGCACCCGAAATGCCGTGCGCCCTGGGGAAATCGCCATCGACGACACGTGGAGCATCCTGCAACAGCCAGACGCACCCTCCCAAATCACGCTGGCGACGACTGACCTTCGGGACTACCTGGCCACCTCGCAGAAACTCCCGCTGAGGTTCACGGCGGAAACGGCTCCCCATCAAATCGCCTTCCGCGTCTCGCCGCCAGCCCAACCGCAGCGCGGGGCCTTCCGCGCCACGGTCTCTCAGGACGCCGTCCTGATAACCGGCGATGACCTGCGCGGAGTCCTGAATGGGCAAATCTGGCTGGAGGACTCGATGAACCTGGCGGGCGGGCCATTCCTCCCGCAGGGAAGTCTCCGCCGCACACCTCGCGTGAAAAGCCGCGTCATCTTCTCAGGCAGCGGGATAGACGACTATCCTGACTGGCAACTGGAGGCCATACGCCACGCCGGCTTCGACACCATCACCGTTCTCGTGCGGGGCTTTGACCTGAATGGGCTGCGGCAGACCTGCGACTTCAACGACATCATCGACAGAGCCGAGGCGCACGGCCTGGACACCATGCTCTACAACCACCTGGGAGCGCATGTCCACCCAGACGCACCAGAGGCGGACACTGCCCTGGACGCCGTGTTCGGCGAACTGTTCCGCCGCTATCCCAAGGCGGCGGGGCTTCATCTGGTCGGCGAATCGCTGGAGTATCCCAGCAAAGACCCGCGCACGACGGGGAAGTCCTACCGCGAAAGCGTGGTCGATGGCATCCCCGACCCCCGTCCCAGCCCAGGCTGGTTCCCTGGCTACGACTATCCTGGCCTGCTGCGGAAAATCGCCACCGCCGTACACCGCGTCAAACCTGATGCGGAGGTGGTGTTCAGCACCTACAACTTCTGCTATCTGCCAGTCGATGTGCGGGAGGCGTTCCTCGCCAAACTCCCCAAGGATTTGACCATCAACATCGCCTTTGAGATGCAGAAAAGCAGGACGGTCAACGGGGTGTGCCGCCCCGCGATGGACTACACCGTCTCGGTCAGCGAACCAGGCGAGTATTTCACGAGCGAGGCCGAGGCCGCGCACCGCCAGGGCCTGCATTTCCGCGCCTGCACCAACACTGGCGGCATGAGTTGGGATGTGGGATGCGTCCCGTATCTCCCCGTTCCGCAACTCTGGGCGAAACGGATGGAGGCGGTGCTCCCCTACATCCAAAAGGGCGACTGCGCCAGCCTCTTCGAGGGCATCCATTACGGCTGGTGGCCCAACCCCGCGCAGGACTTGGGCAAACTCCACTACTGGCAACAGGAGGGAGGGGAGCAGCCCGCCGCCGATGACCTGCTGCGGGCGATAGCCATCCGTGACTACGGCACGCCGGAGGTCGCCGAAGTCTGGGCCGCGTGGAGTGAGGCATTGCCGAACCGCATCGTCACCTCCAACGAAGACCAGTACGGGCCACTGCGGGTCGGTCCAGCCTACCCCTTCATCTTCCAGGTCAACTTGACTCGCACTTTGCTGCCCAAGGTGATACCCTTCCCCTGCGAGCCAGGCCAGATGTTCGGCAACTCCATTGTCATGACCAGTTACCAGCCCTACGAAAGCGCCAACCAGTCGGCGGGAATCCAGCGCTACCCGCTGGACATCCAGGAGATGACGGAACTCATCAGCCTGTGGGAGACCGCCAATGACCAACTGGCCAGCCTTCTCCCGCAAATGCCGGCGGGACGCTGCCGCGACAACGGCAAACGACTTCTGGCCCTGGGACGTTTCATCGCCGCAGCCTTCCGCACCACGCTCAACACCAAGCGCTGGTGGCTGCTCAACCGCCGCCTCCAACTCACGGGAGAGCCAGTCCAGGCCAATGCCCTGCTGGACGAAATGTCGGAGATTCTCTCCGCCGAGCAAAGGAACGTGGAAGGCGCGCTTCCCTGCGTCGAATTGGACTCACGCCTGGGCTGGGAGCCGTCCATGGGCTACGTCGCAGATTCCTGGCATCTCCACTGGAAACTCCGTCAACTTGATTTCGCCCGTCGCGAAATCGACCAATACCGTGACATCCTGTCCCTGAAATAATTCCCAACCACCACCTCCATCCCTGACAATGAAGTACCTGTACATGCAGCCCGACCAGATTCGGGACGCCATCAAGCGAAACATTCCCGCCGTTCTTCCGCTGGGTGTCATTGAGTACCACGCGGAGCATCTGCCGGTGGGAGTGGATTTCTTCGTCTGCGAAAGAGTGCTGGACATGGTGGAGCAGGAGCGCCCGAATGACATGATACTGCTGCCGCCATTCTACTACGGGACCGCCACCTACGCGGTGGCCAAGGCGGAGAACAACGGAACCGTCAGCGTCTCGCCTGACAAAATCATCCCGATGGCGGAGGAGATATTCCGTGGTTTGCTCAC
>JAFRLP010000659.1 GCA_017431185.1 Victivallales bacterium
CAGCCAACTGATGATCCTGCTCAATGACCTGGCAAAATTGCCCAAGCGCAACCGCCAGGCCATTGAAAGCTTCATCCTGCTGCTCAGCCCGATGGCTCCGCATATCGCGGAGGAACTCTGGGCGCGTCTGGGCCACACCTCCACCTTGGCCTACGAGAAATGGCCGACTTTCGACGAGAACAAGATGAAGGTCTCCTCGCTGGAGATTCTCGTTCAGGTCAACGGCAAACCCAAAGCGCGCATCATGATGCCGGCGGACGCTGACCAGAACACGATGCAGGCTCTTGCCAAGGAGAACCAGTCTGTCCAGCAGGCCATCTCGGGGAAAAGCATTGCCAAGGCCATCGCCGTTCCTGGCAGACTGGTCAACTTCGTGGTGAAATAGCCTCCGAGCCTACGGGCGAATCCCCCGCCTACGCGCCTCCGCGGGGCCTAGGCCTCGCGGGCAGGTTGGGAGCTGGGATTTGCCTTCGACTGGCACCATTAGTCTCGCGGCAAAGCGAGCAAGTTCAAGTTGGGGAGCGGGGATTTGCCCTCGCGGGCAGGTTGGGGTCTGGGAGCGCGCTCAACCGTTCTTTCGGTCAAGGATTCCCAAGAAGGCGGCCAGCACCATCAAAACCATGGTGACGCAAACCAGGACATATCCGCCCAAAGCCACGCTGTCACCGATTTGGTGTGCGTAATCGAGCACATTCCATGCGCTGAACAGGTAATTCCAATCGTGAATCAATTCAGCGTCGCCTCCCGCAAAGGGAGCAACCAGAGGCAGTTCCATTTCGATTGCATCGCGCATATAGGCGGTGCTGTCCAGCAAGGAGAATCCCAGCCACCCCAGCGCCAAATAGATTCCGTGTCTTTCACGGCTCAGCAGGAAATAGACGCCACAGGCGATTGGCGTGAGCCATTGGAACACACTGCCCGCCAAGACCGTCAATGCCATGGGCAACCATGCGGTGACGGCATGACCCACCTCATGGAACACGCCATGAATCGGCCAGAACACTGTGCTGTATTCCCCGTTCATGCTGTTGCCGTAACGAAACAGGGCGTAGGCAAAATACCCCCAGAGCACAACATGGACGGGAAGATAGGCACAGGGAATATGTGGCAGGGAAGCTCTCATGGGTAATGATACTATAACTGTTTTCCTGCTTTTTTCAACGCAAAACGCAAATGCAAAATATTTTGCATCGCCTCTTGACAATGTATATTTTGGTGGTATAGTATATGCAAAATACTTTGCATGAAGGATGAATCCTAAGGAAAATGCTGTTGAAGAAGAAGATATCGTTGAAGGAGGTTGCGGCTGCGGTGAACCTGGCAGTTCCGACCGTTTCGCAGATACTCAACGGAAGGAAGAATTTCTGTTCCGCCGAGCAATGCCAGCGTGTTCGGCAGGTGGCCCAGGAGATGGGTTACGTCAAGAATATCGGATATCGCATCATGACGGGGATGGAGACACGAACAATCGGCATTATGGTGTCCTCCCCTGAGCAGATGCAGGAGGAGCATTTTCGTTCCCTGATTCTGGATTTGTCCCAGAAGTTCTCTGACTGTGGATACGCGGCCTTCAACCACACCCTGAGTTCCAGCGCGAAGAACGCCTACAGTGAGATTCAGGAGTACATTGGACGCGGCGTGGAGAGATTCATCTTCCTGGGTTTGCCTTTCGGTTATGAGCAGATTGCGTCGATGCTGGAGAAGAAAGGAATACCCTATGTCTCCAGCAATCAGTTCTTTCCCCGTTATGTGAAGGCCGATTCCGCAGGTGGACGCGTGGAACTGCTCAAGCACATTGATCGGAAGACGGACGGACATTTTCTCGCTTTCTGGTGGAAGGACACGGAACTGTTCGACAAGCAGATAGCGGGCATGAAGAACAGGCGTCATTTTGCGGAGCGTCGGGCAGTGCTCCGCCCTTGCCACGGCGAATTCAATGCCGAGGCATTTCAAATCGGATACGAGACCACGGCGGAGATTCTTGACGGACATCCAGACATCCGAGGCGTCTCTTTTCCCAACGACGTCTATGCCCTTGGCGCGGCCCGTTGCCTGATGGACCGCGGAATCACTGGATTCCATCTTACGGGCTGCAACGGCGACAGGGAGCTTCTTCGCTATCCGTACCCCGTCTCCACGGCGATATTCGACCTGAAAAGAATATCGGACCTGATGGCGGAAAGGATTTTTGACCTGGAAGATTGCCAGATTGTTGTGCCGACCAGATTGAGACTGGTCTGAAGAATATGCCCAAAGGAGAAAATCATGAAAATTCATTCTCTTTCTGCATTGCATGAAAAAGAAAGGCAATTCACTTTCACATTGATTGAATTGCTAATCGTCATCGCCATCATCGCCATTCTGGCGGCCATGCTTCTGCCAGCGTTGAGCAAGGCCAGGGACAAAGCCAGGGCAGTCCAGTGCATCAATCAGGTCAGAAGCCTGGGAACATTCTTGCTGGAGTACGAGAACGACACAGAGGGATTTTTCCCGCCGCACTGGGCCAGTTCATTCAGTTACGCGGGCATTCTGTACAATGAAAAATACATGACCGACCCGCGGATTCTCCGTTGTCCCATGATTCACATGTCCCCCTACAACGACTGGGGCAAACAGCCAGGCTCCTGGGCGTCGAACAATGACCATCAGCGAGCCATCGACTATGGCTACAACTACCGCAATCTCGGCGGTCTGGAATCGACCAAGGCAGGTTTCAAAGTCCATCAGGTGAAAAGCCCCTCCCAGACAATCATCCTGGGAGACACCCTGAACAACTACAGGGCATTGCAGGGCGCCTTCTGGGGGCGTCACCTGCTGTCGGATTATTTCCACAGCGGCGCCATGACCAATGACACGTCTGGAGTGGTGGATTTACGGCATTTGGGAGCCGCCAGCATCGCCTGGGTCGATGGGCATGTATCGGGGGAGAAATCCACCATCTCCCATCGGGGACCCTATCAAAGGGACGGCAGTTATTCCGGCCCCTATGCCGGCGGTGTCTTCTATGGCACGGAGGCGGCCCCATCGTCCAATGACCACTGGGCCTCCTACATTCGCAATGGGTGGAAGAACTAGGAGATTTTCCGGATGAGCCGCAGGAATTGCATTGCGTTGATAGGTCTGGCCTTGGCCGTCGTCTCCTGTTTGGCGCAGGGGGGAGAACCGGTGCGTTCGGGCTGGAAGGCCAGACATGACTGGAAGGGCAAATCCATCTACAAGGAGGAAAATGGCGTTCTGGCCATTCAGCGCCCAGATGCGGATGACGGGGCGGGCGCGTGGGAATCCGCCCCCCTGGAACTCGGCGATGGCAGCTTCCTCTTTGCCGGCGGAGAACTCAAAGTCACCAACGTGGAAAAATCCGCGGAAATCACCCTGCAATTCTATGATGGCCAGGGAAAGAGGTTTGCCTCGCAGATTGTCGCATCCGCCAAAGGGACGGGTGATTGGAAAAAGGAACAGCAGATTGTCGATGTCCCAGCAGGAGCCAGGCAAGTCCGTATGCTGAACCGATTGATGAGGCGGGGCGAAGCCCTGTTCCGAAACCTCTTCCTCTCCGACAAGGCCCCCGAAGCGGAGGACAACTGCAACGATGCCCCCTTTCTCCTGAACGGCAGTTTCGAGTCGGCGGACTTCTCCCCCGCATTCGCGGACTGCTTCACAGTGGTCTATGGGCAAAGCCGTCGCGTGGAACAGGCCTTTCATGGCTTTCACGCCCTGGAACTTTCTCCTGCGAGCGCAGTCGCTTATGGCGGGGAAAACATTCCCGCCATCTCAGTAGGCGCAGGTGAGACGCTGCGGCTCTCCTTCGCCGCTTCTGGCTCTGGGAAGGCGGTCTGCGCTCTTGTCTTTCTGGATGCAAACGGCGGGAAGACTGGGGACTTTGAATTGTCGTGCGAACCTGGCGGCGAGACGTTCAGGCAGGCCGGCAACGATATTCTTGTGCCAGCAGGAACAGTGGCCTGCTCGCTCACTCTGAAGAATGCGGGCACGGCACCGATGGTCATTGATGCCATCTACCTGGGAAGGAACTCCTTCTCTGCGGAGAAGACACCGACCGTGCCAGTCATCACCCAAGGCGAGGCGGCTGATTTCCACAGGTTTCCGAAAAGCACGCTCGAACCCCTGAATGGCCGTCCCACCTGGCGCATTGACGGAAAGGAGCTGACACAGGCTGGCTTCACCTTGTCACGCATCCGCGAGGACACCAGGCCATCCTGGTATCATTATGCGCGGAATGTCCTGCAACACGGACTGTATCCGCTTGTCGTGGTTGAGTGTTCTGTCACCCCTGAACCCAAAGGGGAAAAATACACCATCGACACCGTTATGCAGGACATCGATGTCCAGGTGAGAACCACGCTGGCTGAAATCCCCGACGCCAAAATCATGCTCTGGGTTTTCCTTGAACCGAGCAACGTCTTTGCCGCACTTCACCCTGATGACCTGACACGCCTGGAAGACCCGACGCTCCCCTGGGCGCGTGCCGTCCCCCCTTACAGTTATGGTTCGGAAATCTGGGCCAGACAGTGCCAGCGTGTTTTAAGGGAGATGATTGCCCGCGTGAGCAGACTGCCTTACGCCGACAGGATTGCCGCCGTCTCACCAGGTCTGGGAATGTACGGCGAGAATAACTTCGGCCATGCCACCACCCGAGGCAACAGGCATTCCCCGCAGGATTTCAGTCCTGTGATGCAGGATTTCTTCCGAAAATGGCTGATGAGGGAATACGGCGGAAATGTCCTCCGCTTTCGGAAGGCCTGGAACCGCGCGGGGGTGTTCAACTTCACCAACGCCCAGGTGCCGTCCATGATGCGTCGTGTCCCCAAGGAGAAGGGGGCCTTCTACGACCCTGCACACCAGAGGCAGGACATCGACTACGTGCGCTGCGAATCCTTCTCCATCCTGCACCGCGTGCTTCAGATGTGCCAGGCTGTCAAGGAGGCCAGCGGCGGACGACTTTTCACCATGGCGCAACTGGCGTACTTCACCAATCAGATCTACCATCTGGAATTGGACATGGCACTGAAAAGCCCCTATCTGGATGCCCTTGGCCCCGCCCCACCCTACATCAATCGAGGGCCTGGGGACGACATCATGGACCACGGGCCGTCTGAATCGGCCTCGGAACATGGAAAACTATGGATGTTCCAGGCGGATGTCCGTTCCCATCTCTCCGCCCCGCATAACTGGAAATACGGTCGCACCTCCGACGAACAGGAATCAATCGCCGTTTACCTGCGCGACATCGGGCATTATATGTCGCGGGGACAGATTCCCTATTACATGACCTTTGAACGCTGGTACGATTCCCCTGGACTGCTGGAACTGATCTCCCGTTTCAACGGCTGGCTTGCGCTGGGGGCGAGATTCCCCCGACAGTCCAACGCCGAAATCGCCGTGGTCGTTGACCCGATGAGCCTGGCGACAGGACACGAATACAGTTATGTCCGACGCATCATGCCGCCCTA
Organism: Victivallales bacterium; assembly: GCA_017431185.1. Next base: position 5,469 of record JAFRLP010000659.1, read on the forward strand.
CCAGAGTTCACTGGAGTACAACCGAACATTTGAATGGCACCACCTGGGAGCCCCGTATGATTTCTTCATGCTGGATGACCTTCTGCAACGTCAGGACATCAAGCAGTACAAGGTTGTCATCTTCGCTGCGAACTGGGCCATGAGCCGTGAACAGCGCGAGCGCATCGAAAAAAGGCTGAAGAGGGACGGTCGGACTTTGATTTGGCTTTTCGCCCCAGGATTGCTTTCCTACGACAAGGATGCCCTGCAATACTCCCTGGATGGAACGAAAATCACGGGATTCGATTTCACGCTTTCGGAGAAAGTCCATAATCTGGAAATCACTCTTGCCGATGGCCAGAAGGTCGGTTGCTTCAACACCAAAATCTACGGTGGATTTCGAACACCCCAGACCGCCATCGCCGTTCGTCCCGAGACATTTGCGCCTCGTCTGAGCGTCAAGCCTGGCCCTGGCGTGGAGATTCTAGGCGTCTATTCCGAGGACCAGGCTCCGGCGGCGGCTCGTCGGCGGACTGAACACCACACCGATGTGTTCTGGGGTTCTACCGCCCTCAACAAGGAGGCTCTTCTGCCGATGCTCATGGAGGCGGGGGTTCACCTTTACACGGACAAGCCAGCCGTGGTCTATGCGTCGGAGAACATTCTGGCAATCCACACGCCGACGGCGGGGAAACGCCAGGTGTTCCTGCCACGTGAGGCCGAATGCGTCAGGGATTTGTTCGCCAACAAGGCTTTGGCGAGCAATGTCCGTCGTTTTGACATCGACATGGCGAAAAACAGCACGCTGCTGCTCTATTACGGGGAGAAGTCACGGCTTTCCAACGCCCTGGCGGAGGTCGAAGCGGAGGAGAGCCAACGTCAGGCGAATAACGCTCGGGAACTTTCCACGGGAAAATACACGTATGTCCTGCCCTCCACCTCCCGTCCGTTGCGGGGACAGACTGCGCGAAGGGAACAGGTGTATCATCCAGACACCGATGGATTCATTCGCGAATATCTCTTTGTCGGTCCTTTCCCTGGATATGAAAAGGAGAGGTACAATTTTGACGTGGACTTTATCCAGGCTGAGGCAACGGGGGCAATCGATGCATCGGCCAAGTACGATGTGGTCTTCGACGCAAGAGCAGAGGAACGTGTCAATGAGCGCCTGGAGTGGTTCAACGGGGCGATGAATCAGAAGGCACTCTCCTTCGGCTGGCGTCCAGTCTCCTTTTCCAGTGGAGTCGTCAAGGCGGTTTACGAGGAGATTCCTCTGGAGTTCTCCTCCTTCATCTGCTATTATCTTGCCTGCTATGTCAGCACGCCTGTCGAGAGGACGCTTCGCCTCTCCATCGGCAGCGACGACGGTGAGAAAACCTGGCTCAACGGTGTTCCAGTCACCTCATTCTTCGCGCCAAGCCGAGGGGTGCGGACCGACAGCGAGGGGAAGGAGGTGACGCTTCGCCCTGGCAAAAATCTTCTGCTTGTCAAAGTCGTCCAGGGATTGGGCGGGGTTGGCCACGCCGTCCGTTTCCTGAATCCGCAAAACAACCAGCCCGTGACCGACCTGGATATAACGCTTCCATAGGGAACGTGGCAAAAGACTATACGCGATACCCCCTCAGCCACTGATACTGGCCAGAGGCCGTATTGGCCGCGCGGAACGTGGCCTGCCAAACCTGTCTGTGAAACCACGCAAGAGGTGCGGGTTTGGCAGCCGCGCTCCGCGCGGTCAGTATCCGTCGGTGAAAAAAGACTGTACGCGGGGCAAAAAAGCGCAATTGCGCGGTGGAGCGGTTGAAAAAAAACAGGCATGGCTTAATTTATAGGCGTTGTCCTTTTTTTTCTAGTTTTGTCCCCACAACCTCCTGCTTGATTATGGACATTCGCGTTTGGACTGCCGACTACGCGCCCTTTCCCCGTGAGGGGCTCAACCACCTGCTTCCTTCGGAAAATGACCAGGTGACAATGCTGCTGCGCCGCGAGGCGTCCAAAATGGCCCGTCTTTCCCAGCTTGACCCGCCAGAGACGGCGGCCGCGCTAAAACGCTTCCAGAAACGGTTGCGTTCGCAACTCTGGGAGAAACTAGGAGTAACATATACTCCAGGGCTGCCGCTGGAGGTGGAGGAGCACGGCGTGATTCCCCAGAAGGGGTTCTCCATTCATAAGATTACCTATCAGGGGCGGCCTGGCATCCATGTCACGGCATTGCTGTATGTTCCTGACGGAGACGGGCCGTTCCCCGCAGTCATTCATCCGCATGGACATCATGCCGAAGGCAAGATGGGGGACCGTCAGCAGAACATGTCCATGGCATTGGCGGAGAATGGGTATGTGGTGCTGGCCCCTGACTGCTTTGGGGTGTACGAGCGTGCCGTCCAGTACCGCGAACGTGAGTATCACGGCGGTTTTCTGGGTTCCAGCCTATTCAACCTAGGCGAATCGCTGATGGGTGCGCAGCTAGTGGACAATATGCGCGGCGTGGACTTGCTTGCCAGTCTGCCTTACGTTCAGAAAGACCGCATCGGCGCCACTGGCGCATCAGGCGGCGGAAACCAGACCATGTGGCTTACCGCGATGGACACGCGCATTCGCGCCGCCATGCCCGTGGTCTCCGTCGGCTCCTTCGAGTCCTATGTGACGGGCGTCAATTGCGTGTGCGAACTGTTGCCAGACGGGATGACGCTCACGGAGGAAGCGGGTGTGCTGGCGCTCATCGCGCCACGGCCCCTGCGCATCGGCAACGCCCTTTATGACGTGAATCCCACCTTTGGCGTGGCCGATATGCTGCGCACCTATCATCAGGTCGAGAAAGTCTATTGGAATCTGGGGGTGGCTGACAATCTGGCCTACACGGTGGCCGACCACGTGCATGGAATGCAGCCGCAACAGCGGCAGGCCGTGCTAGGCTGGTTCGCCTGCCATCTCAAAGGCGAGGGGCAAGGCAGGCCGCGTCCCGCTCCCCCAGCGAAAATGCTGAGCTTTGATGAACTGGCGATGTTCCCGTCCCATGAGGCTCGCCCTGCCAAAGTGCGCACCATTGCGGACCACTGCATTCTGCGGGGCAAAGAACTGCATGACGCACTGCTGGCGCGGCAGAGCATTGTGGCCAGCGACGCCCGCAAGGGGCTGGCCAAAGTCCTTCGCCTGCGTCCCCAGCCCACCAACCCGACGCTGAAACGGTATGCGGACGTGGACGGCGTCCAGCGCTACGCCCTGGAGGTGGGGGACCACCTGATTCCCATTCTGGTTGCGACAGGGAAACGTCCTGCCAAAGTCGCCATAGTTCTCCATGCCAATGGCAAGTCGGCGGTTCCGCAGGAGAAACTTGAGGAGTTGCTTGCCAGCCATTCATTGGTGGTGCTGGCGGACCTGTTCGGCACCGGCGAAACCGCGCAACCCAATCAGATTCTTGGCATGAACCACCAGTATTTTCGACAGTTGCTGTGGATAGGCCGGTCTTTGCCTGGCGAATGGGTGTTTGACATTCTGGCGCTGACCAGAATGATTCGGCGGCGGCATGGCGTCTCTCCCGACGTATTCGCCTACCAGGAGGCGGGAGCCTGCGCCGTCTTCGCGGCTGCCCTGGACAAGGGCCTCGTCGTCGAGGCCATCGATTCACCTGCCTCACTGCGTTTCCGCCGTGACTCCATCCCATCTTTCCGGGGCAATGCCTTTGCCACCCGGATGGCAGGCAATCTCTACACTCCCATGATGGCTTTGCCTGGATTCCTGCCCTGGGGAGACGTCTCATTGGCCGCAGCCCTGGCGGGCGGCAAGGCCAAGGTGCGCTTCACCTCCCCCAGAGGCTATGACGGCACACCTTATACCTCGGCGGAAGGCGCCGCGCTGGACAAGGAGGTTGCCACGTTGGGCAAGCGGCTGAAATAAAAGGAATCCATCCTGTCCCTCCCGCCGTGGTCCGCACTATCCCTCGCAGGAGATGGAAAATGCCTTCAACAGTTCCTTTTTATGGTTGAGCAGATTGGCCAGGTCAGAGGTCACCACACTCTGCTCCTTATTGGTGTTCAGGCTGAGGGTGACAGTGGCATCCACACTGTTGGCCGAATTGTCCACGGCTGTATGAATGGAGGCGATACGTACTTCGGGCAGGCTTTGGAAGAAGGCCTGCATCGTGTCCATGTCCTCCAATGTTGTGGTCTTGATGCGTATTTTCAGTTGCAGGGTGCGCATCAGGCGGCGCTCCAGAATCTTCAGGCTGACGATGGAGAGCAGCACAATGCCCGTCTGCACACAGGCCACCAGATAGAGTCCGATGGCCACGGACATGCCCACGGATGCGGCTATCCACAGGCAGGCCGCAGTGGTCAGCCCCTTGACGCTGCCGCCGTCCTTCATGATGGTGCCAGCGCCCAGAAAACCAATGCCCGAGACAATCTGTGCGGCTATACGGCATGTGTCGCCAGGTTCGCCGCCCACGCCTAGGGCATCGTTCAAATGCATGGAGCATGTGGTGAACAGGCAGGAGCCCAGACTGACTATCATGTGGGTGCGCAGGCCGGCTGAACGGCCATGCATGTCACGCTCCATTCCAATGAGCGCCCCCAGAACACCAGCCAGCAGCAGGCGTAGGATGTGATACAGGTTTTCTTCCATTGCTGAGAACTTCCTTTGCCGCTTGAAAACGGCTTTGCCGAAAGCAACACTATTCAGTCAGGTACTTTCTGTAGTCGCTGTCTCAGCATTCTCGGTGCGGCTACAGTCTGTCTTTCTTTTCCCGACGTAAAATATTAATATAAATGTTTTTCCCCGTTCTGTCAAATCACCGTCTGGGTTGCCGCCCATGCGGACTTGCCTGTTTTGAGCAGACTGTCGATATCGGCGAACGCATTTTCGATCCGCTCGGTGTGATACCCCCAGTAACTGTCGTAAATCCGCTGAGTGAGTTGCTTCCGGTCCCATTCACGAAGGACATCTCCCGTCATCATATTGCGATATGCGGCATACTGTTCCAAAAGATAGATGAAAAACTTCATTTCTTCGGTCATTGTCACCCCTCTCTAATGTATAAGGACCTGCGTGGATCCCCCGTGACCCTCTCCGCCTCCCAAAGCTCAAAAACAATCCCAGCACTGAATAAATGCAACCCCATGTCCGCATTCTCCAACAGTTCATGGGTTGCAGAACATACAAACTGACGAAGTGCCTCCATAGGCTCATAGCCGTACTTCTCCGCAATCATCCTGGATACTTCACAGTCGAGGAAGTCAATAATTTCAGGTGCAGGACGGTTCATGCAAGAGCCTCCTTGAAATGCAGGCATTTCAGAGCCATTTCTGTTTTGAACGCGAATTGATCTTTCAGCTTTTGGGGCAGCAAAAGCTGAAGGGCAATCTCCTCGGAGAAATAACCGTTTTGAAAGTCATTGATTGTACGCACCGTCTGATCATTTGCCACCGGTCCATGGACAATATCGTATTGCGGCATGGACTTTCCAGTACGATTGGCGACAACAAAGCGAAGCCATTCCCGGTTTGGCGAGTTGAAAGACAAAACATCAAGTCGTGCCAGGTTTTGTTCGTCAAAATCAAATACGGAAACAGCCGATGAGCCTTTGTTGCGAATCATTGTGGTACGGTTTGCCCACCTCCAAGCCTGTTCCAGGTCGCTTGTCAAATAAAAACCTGCACCAAAATCGAGCAGTCGCTGCGGTAGAATCAGTCTTGGGGCATCAACCACCATATTGCTACCATGATATAACAGCATTGTTAAAATCCCCATTGCTGAAAACTCTTTTTTTCGACGTGAAAAATAATATAAATGTTTTTCCCCATTCTGTCAAATCACCGTCTGGGTTGCCGCTCTTGAACTTGCAAACTATTTGAAAAATATGAGAACAACACTATAGTACACCAATGTTTTCCCTTATCGAGCAGGAGTTTACATGAGCGCACATCGTGTTTTCCACAAAACAGTGGCAGTCCTTGCCACAGCCACATCCATTGTTTGCACCGCAGGGATGCTGTCCGACTTGCATGGCGAATACCGCAATGGGCAGGTTTTTCTGCAATGGAAGGAAAAGGACTTGCCGACGGATGCGCGGCTCTCCGTCTGGACCTCAGAGCGGCCGCTGAGTCTTCAGGAACTCTCCGAAAAGCACCCTGTGGCAAAGTATCTGAATCCAGGTTCGGCCCGTGACTGGTGGCTGGACATTGATTCGTTCCTGGTGCCTCGCAAGGATGAACTCAAGAAGGAGGAGATTTTTGCGGGAGATGTCAGCAAGGAGAAAGAACATCCTGCCAAGAAGCAGGGGTTTGTCATACAGAACAACGGCCAGCCGATAGCGGTGGAAGGCGGGCTGCATGTCCATACTGTATCAGAGACGGAGAATGGCAAAGCGCGCTATTACGCCGTCACTTGGCAGCATGGGCTGAAAGGCATGCCCGAGGAGATTGTGAATCTGCCCGAACCGATTGCAGTGAAATCCGACCCCATCCAGCCCATTGCGCTGGCCAGAAATTGCCCTGGCCAGGGGTCGGCCAAAGGCAAACCACTGGTGCTTCACCTGCATGGACGCGGCGGCGGCGCGGGAGTCACGAAGGACGGCAAGCCCTTCGGCAATTTCATTGTCTATTCCGACTCCTCATTTGCCTGGCGTGAGGGCATTCCTTTTAAATTCTCACTATGGATTGATGGGCAGGCCGTTCATCTCACTCCGTCCGACCGTGTTTGGATAGGCCGTCCGCTGACGAAGAAGGAATCCCAGGATGCCCGCGATTACGTCCCAGCCATCTCGACCTTCTGGTTCGGCTACAATCCCAACATTGCGGTTTCCAATCTCGGTCCCGAATACGTCTGTGACAACTTCACCGAAAGATATCTGCTTTTCCTGGTGCGTTGGGCGCAGCAGCATCTGGGCACCGACCCGCACCGCACCTACAGCACGGGTGGCTCCATGGGAGGCACTGGCTCCGTTCAACTCGCCCTGCACTATCCAGATGTCTTTGCCGCCGTTATTGCCTACGTGCCAATCTACTCCTACACTTGGCGGTCTTCGGGGCACGCCGCCCTCTCCGTCTCGCGTCTTCGCTGCTTCACGGGACCTTTCACCAAAGATGACACACCAAAGCTTCCCGACGGGCGCGACCTCCTCGAACATCTCTGCGGCGAGAAAATCATCGCCAATCCAGCGATTGATTTTCCCCCCATCTTTGCCACCAACGGTCGGCAGGACACCTCCATCCCCTGGGCGAACAATCCGCCCTTCTACAAGGCCGCCCTTCAGGCGCGCCAGGCATTTCACGTTTTCTGGAACAACGGCGACCATGGGATGAGCGGCCAGCGTCCCAAAGACTGCCAGCCTCCTCTTGCCTTTCTTTTCGACTACGCCACGAACCGTCCCTTCCTGGCCCTTTCCAACAACTCCGACAACAAGAATCCCGGCAACGGAGACGCCAAGGACGGCGATATGACTGGCTGGTTCAACCGCGGTTTCCATGCCTTGCAAATCCAGGAAAGCGAAACGGGAATCTCCGCCGTCGTCAAATACGAGCATCCTGATGTGAAATATCCTGTCACCGCTGACCTGACCTTCCGCAGACGTCAGACATTCCGTCCTGCACCAGGGACTGAACTTGCAGTCACTGTCAATGACAAGGAAAGCACGTTGAAAATGCCCGCCGACGGTCTGCTGACCATACCCGTCCGCTTCGAGGATGCATCCGCCATCACTGTGGCAGTCTCACAAAAATAAATTCCAGTCCGAACTCAAATTGACGCAATACCCGCCCCATGACAGGCGAATTCCTGCCAATTTGACATTGGATTGGAATAAGGAGATGAAAGGCGGCTAGGCGCGTCTGGTCATTCTGGCGATAAACATTGAGTCGCAGTCGGAGTCCCAGGGCCAAATCTGGAGCATCCCGTCACAGGGCTTTCCAGTCAGGGGGGAGTCAAAGGGGCACAGCTCAAACTCAGGATGCTGAACAAGGAATTGGCTGACGACATCCTGGTTTTCGCGCTTGAACATCGAGCAGGTGGCATAGACCAGCGTTCCGCCTTTGGCGACGCCAGAGGACGCATTGTTGAGCAACGTGGCCTGGAGAGCCGTCAGTTCATCCAGGTCCTTGGGGGTGGTGGTCCAGCGGGCGTCAGGGTTGCGTCGCCAGGTACCTGAGCACGTGCAGGGCGCATCCACCAGGACGCCATGGAAAATGCCGTGGTAGCGCGGGACGTCAATGCCCAGCCACTCTTTGCATCGAATGTTGGAACGTGCGGCACGGCGGGCGCGTTTTTTCAAATCCTCCAGTTTATAGACACGGCTGTCGGTGGCCAACACGGTTCCTTTGCCGCCCATCAGCCAGGAGAGATGCAGGGTCTTGCCGCCGGCGCCGGCGCAGCAGTCCCACCATTGTTCGCCAGCCTGGGGGGCGCAGACATGCGCGACGGCCTGAGAACCGACATCCTGCACCTCCAGATAGCCGTCCTGATAAAGTGGCAGAGTGCGCAGATTCACGCCGATGAAATGCGCCTTGATGGCGTGCTTCAGGCGGTCATGACGCTGAACCTTGACCCCTGCGGCGGCAAGTTGCCCGATTACTCGGTCGAGGTCGTTGGACTGCGCCCGCATCCACACGGGGGGACGCGCCTGCAGCCAGTCCACCAGAACCGACCAGGCGTATGGCGGGTTGGCCTCCTTCATCGCCCAGCCAGGAACCAAGTCCGTTATCGCCATCGGGGGAAGGGCATCCTCCTTGGCAAAGAAGGCGCGGAGACAGCGGCGGCGCTCATGGATTTCCGATTTGGGGCCAGGCGCGTTCAGTTCGGTGGTGCGCACCCCCGCGCGTTCCATCCACCATCTTGTGGAGGGAGGCATCTCAGTGCGTCCATCCAGCAGCCAGGCGGCTGCCAAGGCCGCGTAGAAATCTTCGCTGTGGAGTTCGTCATCAAATGGCTGATGAGCCTGGACAGCCGCCGCAAAGTTGTCTGGCACAAGGTGCCGAAGCCATCCCCACCAGCGGAGAACCGCGAAAAGCGTCTCGCTGATGATGCGACGGTCACGCGCCCCCAGTTGGCGGTTTTCTCTGGCCAGCGCGGCCAGACTGCGGTCGGCCGCCTGATGGTCGATGAGGGCAGACTTGAGCAGTTTCACCACCGCCTCACCGCAGGTGCGGGAGTGCGGCTCAATGCGCTTTTGCGGAATATCGGATAGCATGTTAGAGATTTTCTCCGCCAGCGGCCAGCACGGTGTTGTGCATCAGCATGGTGATGGTTATGGGCCCGACGCCGCCTGGCACTGGAGTGATGAATGAGGCGATTTGGCTGACCTCGGCAAAATCGACGTCCCCGACAAGACGGTAGCCTTTGGGGCTGGACGGGTCATCCACGCGGTTGACTCCGACGTCGATGACCGCCGCGCCTGGGCGCACCATGTCGGCGGTGATGGTATGCGGTCTGCCGACGGCGGCAATCAGAATGTCCGCCTGAAGCGTGAAATTCTTCAAATCGCGTGTTTTGGTATGGCAAAGGGTGACGGTGGCATTCCCTGTGGGCGCCTTCTGGATGAGCAGGTTGGCCAAGGGTTTGCCGACGATGTTGCTGCGGCCCACCACCACCACATGCGCCCCCTCCAGGGGGATTCCGCTGCGCAGGATGAGTTGCACGACGCCATGCGGCGTGCAGGGCAGGAAAGCCTTTTCGCCGATGACCATGCGTCCGACATTGACGGGATGGAAGCCATCGACGTCCTTGTCGGGGCTGATGGAGTCGATGACCCTGCTTTCGGAGATATGGCGTGGCAGGGGAAGTTGCACCAGGACGCCGTGGACCTCGGGATTGGCGTTGCATTCGGCTATCAGCGCCAGCAGTTCCTCTTCCGTCGTGTTGGCGGGCAGGCGATGGTCAAACGAGCGAATGCCAAGTTCCGCGCATGTCCGCTCCTTGGCGGTGACGTAGGAGCGGCTGGCAGGGTCATCCCCGACCAGGATGACCGCCAATCCCGGCGGCACACCGCGAAGGGTGCGCAACTTCTCGACTTGGCTCTTGAGTTCGGCGCGGATGTCGGAGGCGACTTGCTTTCCATCTATGATTGTGGCGGGCATGGCAGGGAAACGGGAGCGGTATCGGCTGCGATTGCGCCGAAAAATTGAACATCGAATGTCATCCGGGAGGCAACGTCGCTATTCTCGGATAATACGGTTGGGGACTTGACGGTGGGAGGCATGGATGCAGGCGACTCCCATCGAGGTCTCGTCCAAGACCGTGAAGTGGTTTTCGCGGAGAAGCCGTTTGAGCAGTTCAGGCTGGGCAAGATTGCGGGTGGCGATGTCCACCGCCCCTCCCGACAGATGGGAGGAGATGTACCCTTCGGTTCGGCGCCGAAGGATGTCGTAGGTCTCGGCTGCGGTGAGCATCCGTTTTTTCGCCTTGCGCGCCTGGACTATCTGGCGGATGTAGGATGGATAGCCGTGACGGCAGTACATCCCCTCCAGCTGCTTCTGGCTGAAGCCAGCCATCAGAGCCGCCGTATGGCGTAGTGTGCGACGCGCGGAGGTGACGGTGAAGCGCGCGCCGGTCAACTTCTGGTAACGGCGCGCCACCACGCCCAGGTCACGCCGTACAACCGGCTCCAATGTGGTGAGTGAATCCCTGGAGCAAGTGTACAGAAAAGGCGAGGAAGGGGAATGAGGCGTTGGACGGGGCTGGCGCGTCGTCGCGCACCCCGCCACCAGCGCCAGCGGAAGCCAGAGCAGGCGGCGGGGCCACACTCCCCCCATCCTTTGCCTACCGATGGTTGGAACGGTTTTGGAGGCTCTCATACACTTGTTCAAACAGCGGCAGATGAGATTCGATGGCCTCTGGATGGAGAAGTTCCGACATCAGCCTCGGGGTCAAGTCCTGGCGCTCGTTGAAGGCCTTGTGGAACAGGCTCACATAGTAGCCCACCAGGAAGTCCTGCAGGCTGAGAATGTTCTTGTTCAGCGCGACGGAACGCATCGTGGGCGGAACGTCATTGGACTCGGGGCGTTCCCAGAGGCAGCCGCCGCAGACCAGGGAGTAGATGGTGCCCTGCCAGGGCTTGTCCTCCAGCGGGCAGTCCTGGGTGGTGGCTGCGCGCAGCGCCTCGTTGGAGAGAATGCGCGCATCTTCCTGGCTGAGGCAGTTGTAGATGTTGTTCAGGACGGCCTCGCGGGTGGGGCCGTCTGGAATGTACCAGCGGGTGGCCTTCATGTAATCCTCGAAGGGGGCGCTGCGGAGGTCGTTGCCATTGGCGTCGGTCTTGCCCGCGTAGCGGCTCTGGCGAGGATTGACAGGGGGAGTCCAGGTGACGACCTGGGTGCCGTCCTCCGCCGTGTCCAGCCTGAATTGGTTGGGATAGCTGGCCAGGTAGGCCTCCAGGGTCTCGAATCCGAAGTCCTCGGGGGCGAACTCGGGCAGTGCGTCCGCCAGTTCGTCATCCAGGTCATCGACGTTCATGCTGCCGTTGGTGAGGATGTTGCGGATGGTGCGGAGGACGGTGTTCTTGTCCACTCCGCTGCAGATGGCCGCCTGCAGGCCATTTGGGGTCAGGTAGAGGTACTGGTCGCAGTTGCGCACCAGAATGTTGGCGACCGTGCCCTCGATGCCGATGCCTATGACGGTGCGTCCCGTCGATTTGAGATAGTTGACCAGCGGAAGGAAGGAGGAATCGCCGGAGGCGATGACGAACAGTCCCACCTCTGGGTCGGTGAGCAGGGCGGCCATGCCGCAGGTGCAGCCCAGGCCGGTGTCGATGTTCTTGCCGTTGTTGTAGCCGGCACGGATGGTGTGCTGCATCTCAACGCCGTTGAACACCATGTCCAGAGCCATTTTGCGCAGTTTGGGGTTGCTCCAGTCCGCGTAGGCCTTGCGTACAGTGGCGACGGCCCCGATGGTCTGGGTGACGTGATTGAGGATGGTGCGGACTGTGAAGCTGTTTTTCAGGTCGGCATGATAGTCCATTCCAAAGAATAGATTTTCACAGTCAATGAGGATGGCGGCTTTTTTGGGGTCCATGGTTGATGAGGGTTGATGGTTGGGGTTGTGGGTTATGGGTTTATGATACAAGGCAATTGCGAAAAATCATTGAGGATGGCGTGTGCCTTCTGGTCTCTCATTTTGCCGAAGCCCCAGGCACAGAAGCAGGCTTTGACCCCAGCGCGGGCGGCGGCCTCCAGGTCAGTCCAGTGGTCGCCGAACATCCAGGTCTGGTCAAGGCTGGCATGGGTCATTTGCACGGCAAGGAGCAGGCCGTCAGGCGCTGGCTTGAGCGCCGGCGCGCTCTCGCCGCCCAAAAGCACGGAGAGCAGTTTCCGCAGACCGAGCGACTCAAGAATGCGCTGCGCGGCCTCCGTCGGCTTGTTGGTCACGACGGCGAGTTGGTGTTGCCGGGCCAGTGTCGCCATGGTCTCCGCGACATGGGGATAGAGGCAGGTCTGGTCAAGCAGGTGCTGCTGGTAGCATTCGGAAAATTCCTGGGCTGCCGCAGTCACCTTCTCTTCGCTGTCCAGACCAGGCAGGGCGCGCTTGACCAGCACGCGCTTGCCCTCGCCAACCATGGAGACCACTTGGGCCAGTTCCAGGGGAGGCAGATGGTGGCGGGCTCGCATCATATTGACTCCCGTGGTCAAATCCGCGCGGGAATCAATGAGCGTACCGTCCAAATCGAAAATCAGTAAAGCCATAGTCAGATGGTCTTGCCGTCCAGTTTACGGCGTGGTTTTGGTGGCTGTCGCATAGGCTGGACATAGAGTTGACGGTCAGCGCAGCGGCTCACGAGCGTCATCCCGCCAGGCGTGCCCAGGTTCGCCAGCAGCTCCTGAGACTCGCCGAAGCCCGCGTGGGCAAACAAGTCGGCTGCAATCTGCGGATTTTTGGCGATGACCCAGAGAAGTTTTTCGGCTGGTGCGGATTCGCTCCAGAACTTAGGCCGTGAATGGTTGGGACTGACGACCCTTCCTTGCTCGCCGCCGTTCATCATCCAGTAGAAATTGGCGGTGGGCAAATCGTATTCGTCCGTCAGCACGGCGGCTGAATCAATCCACTGCTCTTCACGGAGAATGGCCGTGGCGGTGCGCAGGCCCGTGGCTCCCCTGTAATACTGTTGCAGGAGGTTGCTCGGGGAACGTCCTTCCATCAGGGCGTCGGCAGTCAGTTCGCTGGCCACGTTTTCGGTGACGAAGGCGGTGAGCAGTATCAGCAGGGCCAAGGCAGGGAACAGCAGTCGTGTGGCGACACCGCGAATCCTGCTGAAGAGCAGCAGGGCCAGAGTCCAGAAGGGGAGGAAGACCAGGAACACCCTGGGATAGGGAGCGTGGGCGGGACGCGCCAGCAGCATCGTACACGCCAGCAATGCCAGGGCAACCGCCAGCGTCCAGGCCGTCGCCTTGGTCAGCAGGTCGCCCTCCCCCATTCGCTTGGGCCAGAGAAGAAGCAGCAGGGGAATCGCGCCGTGCAGGGCAAAGCCCAGCAGGACATTCCCCATGGCCAGCCAGGCGGAAGGCCACCCGGCTGGCTCGGCAGCCGCCCGCTGGAAACTTTCCCAGATGGTCAGGTAATAGGCCGTTCCCAGGCAGCCGCAAAGTGCAGCCGGAAGCCCAGTCCACAGGCCCTGCCAGCGGAATTTGCCGCTTTGCCATGCGCCCAGGATGGCCAGGAACGCCGCCAGGGCAATCACGAAGAGGAAATTGCTGGGAATGACCAATGGCATCAGCAGACTGCAGAGGCAGGCGATGAGTTGCCCTGGCCATTGGTGGCTGGCCTGCCATTCCAGAGCGGCGGAGATGGCGATTCCCGCCAGCAGCATGCTCATGGAGTAGCCGCGAATCTGGTAGGCGAAGGCCGTGAACACTGGACTGATGGCCAGCAGGAGCCCGCCCGCGTTCGCCAGTTGCGCCCCCACCCATTTGCGCCAGTGGCAGACCACGAGGGCAATGAGGGCGGCTCCGCATAGAATGGAGGGCAGACGCACCAGCCATTCGGCATCCAGCGCAAAGTTCAGAATACGGACCCACGCCCAGTAGATTGCGGTGGAGAGGATATGGTTGTTGGCGATGGGATAGTTGCGGAACACGGCTCCCCAAAGACCTTTTCCCTGGGGATCCAGCACAAAGTTTCCAAGGGTGAGCACCTCGTCGTACCAGTATTCGGCAAGGCTCCAGGGAAGGATGCGGACACCATACACCACCAGGGCGACTGCCAGCCAGAACAGGCGGGAGTCGGTAAACTGGAGGGATTTGGTTCCGCTGGCGCTCATAATGTCCCTTGGTGAATCAGTTGGAGGAACTCGTTGCGCGTCACGGATGACTTGAGGAACGACCCGCGCATCGCGCTGGTCACCATGCAGGAGTTCTGCTTTTCCACCCCGCGCATCATCATGCACAGGTGGCGGCACTCCATCACCACACCCACGCCAACCGCGTCTATCTTTTGGCGGATGTAGTCAGCCAGTTGCTGGGTGAGGCGTTCCTGAATCTGGAGTCGTCGGGCGAAGCAGTCCACCAGCCGCGCCAGTTTGCTCACTCCAAAGACCTTGCCATTGGGAATGTAGCCGATGTGGCAACGTCCAAAGAAGGGCATCAGATGATGCTCGCAGAGGCTGTAAACCTCAATGTCGCGCACAATCACCATGTGGTTGCAGGAGTCGTTGAACAACGCCTCGCCGACCACGGCATCAGGATTCTGCTGATAGCCGCGTGTCAGAAAGGCCAGAGCCTTCGCCACGCGCTCGGGGGTTTTGCGCAGCCCCTCCCGCTCGGTGTCCTCGCCGAGATTGGCCAGCAATTGGCGGATGAGTTCCTGGTTCTCTGTTTCGTTCATGTTCACTGGTGCTGGCTGGTTTTGACCCGACCGACAAAATTGTCCAATTCAAGCAGTTGTGTGTCCGTGAGACGGTGGAAATCACCCAGTTGACGGGTGGCCAAGGTCATCTTGGCAGCAGCCTCGACCAGTTCCAGGCGGTCAAACGCCTCAAGCAGGGTCTTTCCGACGGTGACGACGCCGTGGTTCTCCAGCAGGACACAGGGATAATCGACCAGTTTGTCCGAGGTCAACCGCGCAAGTTCCCCGCTGCCCATCAGCGCGTAGGGAACGACTGGGATGCCCTCCCCCAGAATCGCATACGTCTCCGCCGTGAGTTTCGTGTCAATGGGAATGCGCGAGGCGGTGAACGAACCCGCCGTGGACGGATGGGCGTGGACTATCGCTGATATCTCCGCACGCTTCTGGTAGATGGCCAGATGCATCCCCGTCTCTATGCTCAGGTGCAGTTCGGGAGTGAGGTTTTCCCCGTCCAGAGTGACCAGTCCTACGCCAGCCGCCGACAGTTCCCCCTTGTCCAGTTTGGAGGCAGTGATGGCCACCGTGCCGTCAGTGCAGCGCAAGGAGATGTTTCCGCCAGAGGTGGTGGTCAGCCCCTGTCGATAGAGCCGTCGCATGAAAGCGGCGGCCTGTTCGCGTTCATGGATATTGCGCATTCTACTAGAATTTGACTTGAGGAACTGCTTTGGCGGATTCCTCGATCTCGAAATACTTGCGGGTGGAGAACCCCAATTGTCCGGCAAAGATAGAGCCGGGAAACTGACGGATGCTGGTGTTGAAGCGGCGAACTGCCTCGTTGTAGGTTTTCCGCGCCACGGCGATGCGGTTCTCCGTGCCGGCCAATTCGTCCTGCAAGGCCGCGAAGTTCTGACTGGACTTGAGTTCAGGGTTGCTTTCCGTGAAGGCAAGCAGACGCGATAGTGCGCTGGACACCTCGCCTTCCGCCTTGGCACGGGATTCCACATCCGTCGCGCCAGCCAGTCTGGCGCGCGAGTCGGTCAGCAGTTTGAAAACCTCGTTTTCATGCTTGGTGATGCCTTTGACCGTCTCCACCAACTGCGGAATGAGGTCGGAACGGCGTTTGAGTTGGTTATCGACCTGGCTCCAGGCTGCCGTGACCGCCTCGTCCTGGCCTATCAGCGAATTCTTGGCGGAGATGTAGGCGCAGCCGCCAATCAGAAGGATAGCCACCGCAATGACAATGATTCCCACCATTCCTTTCA
>JAFRLP010000660.1 GCA_017431185.1 Victivallales bacterium
GGACGCAGCAGCTGATAGCGCTGCTGGAAGAGGGACTCCTCGCCCATGGAGACCCACACATCCGTATAGAGGATGTTGGCGCCGGCGCACCCCTTTTCGGGGTCATGGCTGACGCTAATCCGGCAGCCGTTGCGGGCGGCGATGGCCTGGCACTCCGCCACCAGGCTCTCCGCAGGGGAGAGTTCAGGGGGGCAGACGTCAATCATGTTGATTCCCGCCTTCGCGCACCCCACCATCAGGGAGTTGCAGACGTTATCCCGCCCGTCCCCGACAAAGGCCAGCGTCAGCCCCTTCAAGGAGCCGAAATGCTCGACGACGGTCTGGAAATCGGCGAGTACCTGGGTGGGATGCCACTGGTCGGTCAAGCCGTTCCAGACAGGAACGCCCGACCATTCGGCCAGGTCCTCGACCGTCTTCTGGGCAAAGCCGCGGTACATCATGCCATCGAACAGGCGCCCCAGCACCCGTGCGGTGTCCTTGACGGACTCCTTCTTGCCGTACTGCGTACCCCCGCCTTCACCGCCCAGGTATTCGGCCTGCCCGCCTTCGTCGCGCACGGCATTGACGGTGGAGCAGCGGGTGCGCGTGGAGGCCTTCTCAAACAGCAGGGCTATGTTCTTGCCGCGCAGCAGCGGCTCCTTCAGATGCTCGCCCGACCTTTTGCGCTCCTTCATCATGCAGGAGGCCTCGATCAGCTTCAGAAACTGCTCATCCGTCAGGTCACGCAAAGCCAGCAGGGATTTTCCGGTCAAACCAATTCCGTGCAGGAATTCAACAGTCTTTTGGGTGGGAGTCATATTCGTTTTCCAAGTAGAATCGTGGTTCAGGAAAGAGTCTCAATCCGGCACGACCATCGTGCCCGTGCCCTGGACGGTGAAGAATTCCAGGAGAAGCGAGTGCGGGGTGCGCCCGTCAATCAGGAAGACCTGGCCGACGCCGGCGCGGATGGCCTCCGCCGCGCTATGCAACTTGGGCAGCATGCCGCCTGAGATGACACCGTCCTCCGCCAAATGGTCAATTTCGCCGACATGGATGGTGGGAATCAGCGAAGAGGGGTCTGCGGGGTCGCGCAACACGCCCGGCACGTCACTGAGGAACACCAGTTTGCGGACTTTGAGCTGCGCCGCTATGACACAGGCCGCCATATCCGCATTGACGTTGAAGGCCTGGCCGTTCATGTCACATGCCAAAGGCGTGATGACAGGAATCTCGCCCCGGTCAAGCACCCAGTGAATCTGCCTGGTATCGACATTGACCACCTCGCCGACAAACCCCAGCGAGAGTTCCTCGCCTGTGGCGGAATCCCTGGTCGTGATGCGTCGCGCCCGAAGCACGTCCTTTCCCGATACGGCGGTGGCCTTGGCCCCCGCCAGGCGCAACCCCTCCACCAAATTGGCGTTCACCGTATTGTGCAGCACCTTGTCCACCACCTGGATGGTCGCGTCATCCGTGTAGCGCAGACCATTGACGAACCGCGTGGACACACCCTGGCTCTTGAGTTCGGCGGTGATGGCCTTGCCGCCGCCATGCACGACGAGCGGACGCATTCCCGCCGCGTGCATATAGGCGACGTCACGGAGCACCCGCCGGGTTATCTCGGGATTCTCCATGGCGCTGCCCCCGAATTTCACCAGCACCAGTGCGCCCTGGAAAGCCTGGATGTAGGGAAGCGCCTCCAGCAGCACCTCCGCCTTGGCAATCAATTCCTGTTCAGTCATGCTTATGATTCTGTCTTCAAAGGGGGCTATGAAAAAAACACAAAGGGCGGACACCCCCGGAATCCTGCAATGGCAGGACCCGGGCATAGTCCGCCCCGGAGCACGATGCTTCCAGCGAGAAAAGATTACTTGCCGGAGATGGCGCCGTGGCCGCGGAAGATACGGGTGTGGCTGAACTCGCCGAGGCGATGGCCAACCATGTTTTCCGTGATGAACACGTTGTTGAAGATTTTGCCGTTATGCACCGCGAAGGTGTGACCGACAAACTCCGGGGGAATCATCGACCTGCGGGACCAGGTCTTGATGACCTTCTTCTCACCGCTCTTGTTGAGCGCGTCAACCTTCTTGATGAGGCATTCGTCCGTAAACGGACCTTTCTTAAGCGACCTGGATGCCATTACTTCTTCCTCCGCTGGATGATGAACTTGTCAGAAGCCTTCTTGTGCTTCCTGGTGCGGAAGCCCTTGGCAATCTGTCCCCACGGGGATTTGGCGGGGCCGCCACCGCTGGTGCGGCCTTCACCACCACCCATGGGATGGTCAACCGGGTTCTGGGCGACACCGCGGACGTGCGGGCGGAAACCCAGGTAGCGCTTCTTGCCGGCCTTGCCCAACTTCACGCCATTGTGATCGACATTGCCGACCTGGCCGATGGTGGCGCGGCAACGCCCGTGAATGCGGCGGACCTCGCCGCTGGGCAGCTTCACCTGCACATAGTCGCCTTCCACAGCGCGCACAATGGCCTGCTGCCCGGCGGACCGGGCGATGGAGGCCCCGCGTCCGGGAACCAACTCGATGCAATGCACGGACAGACCTTCGGGAACATCCTTCAGGCACATCGCGTGACCAGTCTTGAACTCGGCTTCGGCCCCGCTGCGAATCTTGTCGCCGACCTTCAGGCCGACGGGGGCGATGATGTACCGCTTCTCGCCATCCTCGTATTTCACGAGGGCAATGCGGGCGCTGCGGTTGGGATCGTACTCGATGGTCTCCACCACCGCGGCGCAATCGTCCTTGTCGCGGCGGAAATCGATGAAACGGTAACGGCGACGGACGCCACCGCCGCGGAAGCGGACGGTCATCTTGCCGAGATTGTTGCGCGCACCAGTGGAGCGCTTGCCCTCCGTGAGGGACTTCTCCGGGGTCTTGCGGGTGATTTCAGAGAAATCGCTGACCGTCATCCCGCGGCGTCCGGGAGTTGTGGGCTTGTATGCCTTGATACCCATTGTTAGCCTCTTTTCCTTCAGGGATTATGGTTCAGGAGAGCAGGTCGATGGTTCCCTCGGAGAGGGTCACGACTGCCTTTTTCCAATCCGGACGCTTGCCCAGATGGGCGCTGCGCATACGCTTGAACTTGCCATTGTAGTTCATCACGTTGACGGACTTGACCTTCACACCGTCGAAAATCGCCGCCACGGCCTTCTTGATTTCAATCTTGTTGGCCTTGGGGTTGACTTTGAAGGTGTATTTCTGCTGCTTCTCTGACAGGGAAGTCGCCTTCTCCGTGACCAGCACGGTATAAATGACATCGTAAGGGTTGTACATCGTTTTGTCCTCCTTACGCCAGACGCTCGCCGAGAGCCTCGAGCCCGGCCTTGGTGATGACTACCTTCTTGAAGCGGAGCATCAGGAAGGGATTGACGCTGGCTGCGCGCATCGTCAGAACAGTGGGGAGATTGCGGGCGGCAAGCTCAACACTCGTCTCGATGTCGTCATCCAGCACCAGCACATGCTCGCCGGCGTTGATGGCCTTGAGGAAGGCCTTCATCTTGGCGGTCTTGGGCTGCTGATTCTCGTCCAGAACCGACGCAATCGCGTCCACCAGGATGATTTCCTGGTCGGCCAGGCGGTCGCTGAAGGCGCGGCGCAGAGCCAGTTTCTCGACTTTGTGGTTGACTTTCTTGGCGTAGGAACGAGGCTGCGGGCCAAAGACGACGCCGCCGCCGCGATGCAGCGGAGAGCGGCTGGAGCCCTGGCGGGCGCGTCCGGTGCCCTTCTGGCGGTACGGCTTGGAGCCGCCGCCGGAAACCAGACCCTTGGTCTTGGTGCAGGCGGTGCCTGAACGCACGCCCGCCCAGAAAGCCACAACGGAGTCCTTGACGGCCTGCTCACCCTTGTCGGTGACCAGCCAGGAGTCCTGGATGTCAACCTTCGCGCCGGTATCCTTGCCGGTCGCATCAATGATGGTCAATGTGGTTGCCATAGTTGCTCTCCCCCTTATTTCTTGACTGCGTTCTTGACCACGACGTAGCCGCCGATGGACCCGGGGATTGCGCCCTTCACCAGAATGACATTCTGTTCAGGACGGACATCGACCACCAGCAGGTTCTCCACCGTGCGGTTGACGTTGCCCATGTGGCCAGCCATGTGGCGTCCCTTGTAGATTTTGCCCGGCTTCTCGCGCATGCCGATGGAGCCGGACCGGCGAACCCAGCCACCACCGTGGGTGACACGGCCACCGGCAAAATTCCAGCGGCGGACAACGCCCGCGTAACCGCGGCCCTTGGTGCGCCCGCTGACGTCAACGTACTCCTTCGCCGCGAAGACATCCGCCTTCAGGACGTCGCCGACCACCTGTTCGGGGTCGTTGTCCAGGCGAATCTCCCGGATGATGGCGGGGGGATTGCCCTCGTACTTGGCGGCCTTGAGCTGTCCCAGGTCAGCCTTGGTCAGATTCTTCGCCTTGCGGGTGCCGAAGCCCAGCTGCAAAGCGCTGTAGTTATCCTTGGCCTGCGTGCGGACGGCGAGGACGGGGCAGGGCCCGACCTCAATGACGGTCACGGGGATGAGAGCGCCGGCTTCGGAATAAACCTGGGTCATGCCCAGTTTCTTGCCTAACAAACCTTTCTTCATGTTCCGTCCCCCTTTCAGATCTTCACGATGATGTCAACGCCGGCGGGCAGGTTGAGCTTGCGAAGCTCTTCAACCGTGCGGCCATTGGGGTTGATGATGTCAATCACGCGCTTGTGGGTACGAATCTCGAACTGCTCCATGGACTTCTTGTTCACATGGGGGGAGCGGTTGAC